>QWOO01000221.1 GCA_003669615.1 Planctomycetota bacterium | reverse complement strand
GATCCACAAGGCCTCGCCCGAAGAACTCCTGCCACATGCGATTCACAACCACGCGTGATGTCAGCGGATTGTCGCGTGAAACCAGCCAGCGTGCGAGATCCAGACGAGTCGAAGCAGGCGGAGTCAGGGACAATACAGCAGTTGTCTGAAGCGAATCACAAGGATCCGAATTTTGCGGCCCGGAGTCGGCATGTGGAGTGTCGATCTGTGCGGTCAACCACGCAGGAACTCGTGCCTGCACGGCTTCCGCAGGAACACGAAAATCGCCACGTGTGTGAAGGTGAACAGCACGCGAGTGCCTCTCCTGGCGAATAGTCGGTGCACGCGTTGGCCAGGGAACAGTCTTCTTCAATTCTTCCAGGCTGGCGGCGACCGCGGTAAGTTTCAACTCGGCAAATCGTGATTCATCAATTAACGAACCGCGGGCAAGGAAGTAATCCAGCAATCGATCTTTCTCATCCACAGTCCGCTGTTCCCACGGTGTCTGCACAATGACGCAGCCTTCGAGCTGACCCTCACCCAACTCACCGCCCCAGATCAGCCCCAGCACTTCCCATTGACGATCCCATGTCGGATCTGCGCCCGGCTTCGCCACGGCTTCCAGCATGCGGGATTCCCATCGCAACTGCAGTTCATCCAGCTGAGCCTGAATGGGCGTGAGAACCGCATCTCGCTGGCGGCGGTATTCCGGGTATTTTTCGTCAAAAGCCGGCAGTTCACCAGGCAGCGGCAGGTTCAGATTCACTTCGTCCGCCTGATTCAGAATGGCGTACAGTTCAAAAAATTCCTTCTGACTGAGCGGATCATATTTGTGATCATGGCATCGCGCACAGCCTACGGTCAAACCCAGCCAGGCCGTGCCGACCATGCGAGTTCGATCGACAATTTGTTCGACACGGTACTCTTCGAGATCGGCCCCGCCTTCTCGATTGCTCAGCGTGTTCCGCAGAAAACCGGTCGCCAGCAACTGCTCGGAAGTCGCCTCCGGCAGCAGATCGCCGGCCAGTTGCTCGATCGTAAATTGATCAAACGGCAGGTCACGATTCAGAGCATCAATAAGCCATTGCCGGTATCGCCAGGCGACCGGTCGCTTCTGATCGGTCAGATATCCATCAGTATCCGCAAAGTGACTGAGATCCAGCCACGGTCTGGCCCAGCGTTCGCCATAAGCAGATGACGCCAGCAAACGATCGACCGCGTTTTCATAAGCGTGGCCGGAGATATCGTTCAGATACAACTCGACTTCGGCAGAGTTCGACGGCAGCCCCGTCAGATCCAGCGTCACTCTTCGCAGCAGCGTGAGCCGATCGGCTTCTGGTGCAGGAACAATATTCAGTTCGTTCAGCCGGCTGATCACGAACCCGTCGATAGCATTTTTCAGCTGATCGGCGTTTTCAACACTTGGAACAGTCGGCCTGATGACCGGCTGAAAAGCCCAGTGCTCACGCGCAGCGGTGCGAGGTGATTTCAGGACGACGTCTTTTGGCCAGACCGCTCCTTCAGTCAGCCACAGACGAATTTTCCTCAACTGCTCCGAGTTCAGACGTGAGCCTTCGGGCGGCATTTTGCGATCGTCGTCAGTCTGCGTAATCAGCTGCCAGATCAGGCTGTTCTCAGGATCGCCCGCAGAGAAGACCGCTCCAGAATCACCACCGTGCGTCCATGCGTCGACGGACGTGAGCTGCAGTCCGCCGTTTGCGGATTCCGCATGGCAGCTCAAACAACGATCGCGAAAAATCGGAGCAATGTCTTTGGCGAAATCGACAGTCGATGTTTCCTGAGCTGCGGCCGCAGAAAAGGAAAGGGTCGTTGCGAAAGTCAGAATCAGTAGAGGGAACAGGGCTCGACTCATGAGTCACTCTCCACGAACCACAGAACACGGCTGGATCGTTCAGACATCGCACATACGTCAGGAAGCGTGGGATGAATTTGTATGAGGACGACCGTTTCGGACCTGAGTTTTGGCCCATCGTCGTCCATTTTTCAACTCGCTGCAGAAATGTAAACAGAACTGCTGTACTTGTGTGTCGCTAATCGCAACCGCTACGATCCTTGGTGTGTTCAGGTGCTATCCAGAAGAAACCTAAGCGATAAAGGAGTTTTCCATGAGGTCTCTATTGCCATTGTTTTGTCTTCTGTGTGGCGGCCTGCCACTCGCCTGGACAATCGGAATTGATGAGCCAGACAGCACCGCATCCGAGGTGGCTGTCGAGACGCTGCTCCCGTCCAAAAGTTTCATGGCAATGACCTACGACGGCACGGCCGCCCATCTGCCGGCCATCAAAGAAACAGCCGCATGGAAAGCTTTGGAAGAAACGGAATTGACCGCTCGTCTGCTGGATCTTGGCCAGATGTTTGTCTCGGCGACAGGAGAAGAAAACGGATTGCTCGCCCGTGAAGCGATCGAGCACCTTCGAACTCATGGGCTCTCATTGGCAGGCAGTGTTTCCGCGAGCGGAGAAGGCTTGACACCGTATGGCGTGCTTGTGATCCACGACGCTGGCCGTTTTCTGGAACGCCTGCAGCCCATGATCGAAGAGGCTGCTCGCAGTAATGGCGAAGAAGTAGAACAGAAAACCATCGAAGGCCGTGAAGTTACGTTCATCGGCACCAATGTCGAAGACGTGGAAGTCAGCTGGTGGAATGAATCGGGACATCTCGTTCTGGGCGTAGGCCTCCGAGCCAGCGAACAGATCATTGCCACGGCCACAGGCAAGGCGGACAACATCACAAAGAATCCTCGATGGACTGAGATGCGAAAATCGGATCGCTACAAAGTGGACTCCCTTGCATGGCTGGACATGGGAAGTCTGATGGATCAGTTTGGAGATATGAGTCTGCCTCCGACTCCTGCGGGCGAAGTCATGACAGCTCGCGAACTTGCCACAATGCTGGGAATCCACAATATCCGTGAGCTCACGATGCAGGCCGGATATAACGGATTGCAAACCTGGAACGACACGCGACTCAAAGCCGATGGCCCATTGACTGGTCTCGCTACCTTGCTTCAACAGCGAACATTGTCGCTTGACGAACTGCCGCCGATGCCGAAGGGCACTTCCGGTTTTGCTGCCGCGACATTCGATCTGTACGGTGCCGTCGACACGGTGCTGCAGACGATTCGTCCAATTATGCAGAAGACAGAGCCTCAGGCCGAAGTCCAAATGGACGAAGGCATTTCGCAGATGCATGAGATCTTTGGCGGCGACCCGAAAGAGGAACTGATCGCCGGACTTGGCGATGTCTGGTGTGTTTACGCCGATCCGGCGGCTCTGCCGATACCGATCGGGTTTTCGCCGGTCGTGGCTGTCAGCGTCAAAGATAAAGACGTGGTTACCAGCGGCGTGGAACGTCTGATTGATCTGCTTCAGCAGGCGGGAAATCCGAACTTTACCATTCGAAAGAGCAGCAAAGATGGTCGCGAATTTTTCTCGTTCAACCTTTCAGGAATGCCGGTCGTACCAACCATAATGATTACGGAAAAATGGCTGGTAGGCAGCATCACGCCAGGCTCAGCGCAGTCCATGGCTCAACGAGAAATCGGAAAACTTCCATCATGGAAGCCCACGGACCAGATCGAAGCGGCTCTAAAGGAACTTCCGCAGACCTACACGTCCATCACCGTTTCCGATCCGGCTCCCACCTATCAGCAGGCTTTGCAATTTGCACCGATGGGGCTGAGCCTGCTGGAACAGAATGTTCTGCCAAATCTTGGAGGTGCCGTTGAAATGCCATTTGGCGTTGAAGATCTGCCAGCGGCGGAATTGGTCACAGAACCGATGTTTCCGAACGTGACGGTAGGGTACACGACGGAGAATGGCATCGGTTCGACGACCCGTCAGTCGGTCCCGAGCAATCCGATGGGGAATGTCTCAGCAACTGTCGCAGTACCGGTGATGGTGGCACTGCTGTTGCCAGCGGTGCAGCAGGCTCGCGAGGCCGCTCGCCTAACGCAGTCGAAGAACAACCTGAAGATGATTGGTCTGGCAATGCACAATTACCATGACACTTTCAACGAACTTCCTCAAGGGACTGTTCCCAACGCAGATCTTAAGCCGGAAGAACGTCTAAGCTGGGCTTATTCGATTCTGCCGTTTATTGAACAGGTGGTGCTCTACAACGAACTCGATGGCAAACTCGGCTGGGAAGCGGAAGAGAATACTTTCGGACTGCAAACGGCCGTCTCTGTGTACCAGAACCCCAGCCAGCCGGGAGCTCGGCCCAATCCTTCGTCCGGTGATTATGTGGGAATGGCGGGTGTCGGTGAGAACGCAGCAGAGTTGGAAGCGAACGATCCAAAGGCTGGTATCTTTGGATACGATCGAAAGGTACGATTTCGTGATATCACGGACGGAACAACGAACACCATCATGGTCACCGATTCCTCGAAGCCCAATGCGTCGTATCTGGCCGGCGGCAAAGCCACCATTCGAGGCTTCAGCAAGTCGCCGTATTTAAATGGCCCCGACGGAATCGGCTCACCTCACAATGGCATCGTTCAGGTCCTGTTCGCCGATGGCTCTGTCAGAGCGATCTCAGTGAATACGGATGAGACCGTCCTCGAAGCACTCGCGACCAAAGCCGGCGGTGAAGAAGTCGGCGAATTCTGATGCAGCGTAAAATCTACGGACCGGTACATCACACACAATCAGGTTCAGGATTTTCGCTTCACTTGTCTGGCAGCAGAACTTGCGACCGTTTTAGATTTTGCCGCAACCTTCTTTTTTGCAGCCGCCTTCTTTGCTGATGGTATATTCTTGTCCCCAGACGCGGCCTGGACAACAGTCAGTTTCTTCGCGGCCGCCTTCCCGAGCTTCTCCGGTTCGGCCTTTTTGCTCTTCTTGACCGCAGGCGATTTGACGACACGTTTTTCAGAGAGAGCTTTTTTTGGCGTCGCTTTTTGTTTCACGGTCGCATTAGTTTTGGCTGAAGAGTCGGCCACCTTGCGGGACGATGCTTTCTTTGCAACGGCCTTCTTTTTGTTGGGAGCTTTGGCTGCTGGCACTGTGCCACTGTCCAGTTCAATGCCGAACAGTTCGGAAAGATTCTGCGTACCGAGTGAACTGGCGGAAACCGCAGACAATTCCCGGTCCAGGTTGCTGGCGGCAATGGCCTGCGAGACCAGATCCTTATGATCAACGCCACGCAGGACAAACAGTAATTCTGGCTGGCTGTCCAGTCGTGCTGCGACTCCGTACATGACCGCTGCCAGATGTTTGCAGCACGATGAATAATCAGGGCAGCTGCAGGACATCTTAATTTCACGTGGTAACGGGAAAAGTCCGGTCTTAGGATCCGTCAATCGCTTCATCACACCATCAGAAAGCTTGCCCGACAGCAGGTCCAGCAGCGAATCAATCGATTGACTGCAGTCAGACCGGATGGACTTCCACTGCTTTGAGTCGAGTTCGGTGATGTCTATTTTGACAGTGTAGGGTTCAGAGCCCGCAACGATCGCATCAATCCTGCGGCGTTTAATCACTAGATCCACGACGGACCCATTGCGAACATAGGTTGCGCCGCGAGGCAGGCGGTTTGAAAAATCCTGATACGCTGTCAGGTTATCGCACCAGGCCTTGCCCCAAAACGTCTTCGCGATCGTTCGCCCCTGCAGCTTGACCGGAGCAGGTTCTCGCTTCTCCTTCTTCGCGAGTCGTGCGGCAATGCGTACGGCCTGACTGACCTTCTGGCCGACCGGAACATAGGGTGCCCAATCGTCATACCCCCAACTCATCAGAAAACCTTTTTGAAAAACCTGGCCGTGCAATTCACAGGCGGAGAAACAGGAGTCTCCGTTGCGACAGGAGTCTGTGCCGCAGTCAACGAAGAATCAATCGTCCAGCATAGCGCGAGTGACATCCAGAGCGACAAACTTCAACAGTTCGGCATCGCTCATCTCCGTCAGCAATCGCTCGCCGCCTTCACCCAAAACATCATCGGCAAGGCTCTGCTTATCACGAATCATCCTGTCGATACGTTCTTCAAGCGTCCCCTTGCAGACGAATTTGTGAACCAGAACATTCTTTTTCTGGCCGATGCGATACGCTCGGTCCGTCGCCTGATTTTCAACCGCCGGGTTCCACCAGCGATCGAAATGGACAACATGGGAGGCGGCCGTCAGATTGAGTCCAGTGCCACCCGCTTTCACAGAAATCACGAAGAACGGAACGTCGTCGCGTTCCTGAAACTGCCGGACCAGATCCTTTCGCCTGGCCACCGGCACAGCACCGTGAAGGACAAGACCGGGCTTGCGAAACACCCCCGCCAGGAACTCCGCCAGGGGTTCGCACATCGACTGAAATTGCGTGAAGACCAGTAATTTTTCCTGACGTTCGCAGATGGGTTCACACACCGTCCGCAGACTCAGAAACTTGCCGCTCTCCGTCGGATCGAACACTCGCTGATCCAGAAACTGATCCGGATGATTACAAAGCTGCTTCAGTCTTATCAGCATCGACAGCACAAGCCCTTTCCGCTGGATGCCGTCAGATGTCTTCAACTGTTTTTCGACGTCGAAGATCAGCTTTTCATAAAGCACCGCCTGTTTCTTCGACAGCCCGCACTCCACCGTGACCTCTGTCTTGTCAGGAAGATCAGGAACGATGCTGGGGTCAGTTTTCATGCGGCGCAGAATGTAGGGTCGCACCAGTTTTCGCAGCGCAGAGACGCCTCCTGAGTCCTGGCTCTTTGTCATGTTCTTCAGGAAATCCCGGAACTGTTTAACAGTGCCCAGCAGACCCGGAACGCAGAAGTCGAAGAGCGACCAGAGATCCCCCAGCTGATTTTCTACCGGTGTCCCGGTCAGGACGATTCGGCCGGAGGCTTTCAGTTTTCGGACCGAGCGGGACTGTGCGGCCCCGGAATTTTTAATGGCTTGAGCTTCATCCAGAACCACCATTTTCCAATGGACGTCCAAAGGCCATGTCGCACGACGGATGAGCGTGTACGTTGTAATGACCACATCGTATCCCGCCAGTTTTTTAGACGGATCTTTGGCGATTTGATCCAGCGTTGCGCCGTCGCATTCGGACCGGTGAGCCAGAAAGACTTTCAGCTGCGGAGCAAATCGGTCCAGTTCCTGTTTCCAGTTGCCAATCAGTGACGCAGGGACGATCAGCAGAAACGGCGCCGTACCGTGACTTTGCTTTCCGACAGATTTCTTTCCGGATGTGGCCGAGACAGCGGATTCCTTCAGCCGCACGATCAGGTCAATCACCTGAATTGTTTTTCCCAGCCCCATGTCATCGGCAAGACACGCACCCAGCCCCAGCTGCGTCATGAACCACAACCATCGCACACCGTCCGCCTGATAAGGTCTTAACGTTGCCTGCAGACCGACTCCCGGTTCACACCCCTGAATCCCGTTGGGATCACGGATTTGTTGAAGCACTTCTGTAAGCCACTTGCCGGATGTTACCGACGACCATTGCAACACATCATCAGAAACCGATCCGGTTGTCTGCAGCGGTGTGCCGGCCAGAAGACGCATGCCTTCAAGGAACGAGATGCCATCCGCGTGTT
>QWOO01000065.1 GCA_003669615.1 Planctomycetota bacterium | reverse complement strand
TCATTCGTACATATGGCGGCACGAATCGTCCGCGGTAGCCGAAGTGCGAAACATCGACCGTGTAGTCGGCCCGCTTCGGCTCCCGCAGATCTTCGATGACGAAACCGCTCACGCAGAGTCCTCCGACGATCTCTTCCAGACGGTGCAAATACTCGGTCGCACCTTTTTCGCGATAAGACGTATCCTGCTGCGCCGGCAGCGCTCCCTCGTGGTAATACTCCATTCCGATCACAAACTGCTGGCGGTCGTTCCGATGACTGATCTGCAAACTGACCGGCTGCTTGTGCTGACTGATATAAATTCCATGGTCGCGAAGAACACGAGCGACCTCGGCATAGACAGGTTTCAGATCCGGCACGTAGCAGGTGCTTACCGGCTGATGCACGATGTCGAACGCCTGGTCGCCCAGCATGCTCAGGTCATCCATAGAAGTATGCACGGTCTGGATTTTGAATCCGCGGCGTTTCGCTTCCTGATTGTCCAGCCGCAGCATGGATTCGCTTAAGTCCACGACCGTGACGTTCGCGCCGGCTGCGGCATACAAAACCGCCTGCCATCCGCCGCCGGACGCGAGGCACAGCACATTCAGCCCGGCGACCGATTCTGGCAACCAGCCACGGCCATCCAGCGTCTTCAGAGGATTGCGGCATTCTTCGTCTGTGGCGACTCGCGCAAACAAACTGCCCGTATCCGCGAGATGATTCCATGCCTGCTGATTGCTGCGTCGATAGTCCACGGGAAGTGCTTTTGCCTGAAAGTATGATGGGCCGATAGCTGCGTGCTGCGCCTGCGGATTAAACTGCCATCCCGTGTGAATCACAACTCATCGGCAACTGGGCAAAACGAAACGACTTGTTCTGCGGTGCCGATTGGGCGGGGAAAAATGTTTCGCCTGATACTCCCATCGCTGGGAAGGAAGGCATCAGACCCGCAAGATTCCGGAAGTCGCGTTCGACTTCCTTGAACTGCCGCCATAAAATCATAAGCGTAAGAGCGATTCGAGCGTCGGCCGAGATTTGGTCGTCTGCAGTCTTACACGTTTCTCTGCAGGTGTTGTCTGCGATTAAGCGTCCGGTTGATTTCCCGCGATTCAAAAGTTCAGGAACAACGTCATGAAAAAAATGCTTCTTTCGGCTGCACTTTCAATGTGCTGTCTCGCCCCCGCTATGGCTGAAGACTGGGGCACGGTCACCGGTCAGATTGTCGTGACGGGAACTATTCCTGAACCCGTTATGCTGCATAAAAAAGACGCAGACATCAAAGACAAGGCCGTTTGTGCGGCGATTGATACTCTGGCAGAAGACCTTGTGATTGACAAAGAATCCAAGGGACTGGCCAACGTATTCATTTACCTCGCGAAGGCTCCTAAGAACGTTCATCCGGACGCGAAGAAGCCAGAGCCTGCGACTGTGATTTTCGACCAGAAAGGCTGCATGTTTCTTCCGCACGCCATGGTTGTGCTGGGTGGCCAGACTGTGGAAGTTGTTTCCAGTGACGCGGTAGCACACAACACTCATACGTATCCGCTGAAGAATCAGCCAATCAATGTGCTGATTGCTCCAAACACCGTCGTTGGAAAAGGTGAAAAGGTCAACTACAAGACCGGCGAAAGTTTGCCAATCAAGGTCACCTGCGACTTCCATCCATGGATGGCCGCTTATTGGATGGTGGTTGATCATCCGTATGGCGCTGTGACCGATAAAGAAGGCAAGTTCACCATTCCAAACCTGCCGGTTGGTGAGCACGAATTCCGCGTGTGGCATGAGCGATCTGGATACCTCGACCGAAAGTACGCCGTCAAAGTCACGAAGGGCGATGTTGCTCTGAAGCCGCTGGAAGTCAGCGTTGATAAGTTGAAGGCCAAGTAATACTCATCGGCTGTCAAATCCAAACTGAAACGGCGCTGTGAAAAATAGCGTCGTTTTTCATTTGCCGGGTGGACTGCGAGATCGACAGCAAGTCAGTGACAAAAGCTCTGAAAACCCGCGATTTATGGCAACGAGTTGTTTGGCGATTCACACGCAGCGATCGGAATTCGCAGGCCATCGTAAGCCGGTCGCACATGATCGGGCAATTCCTGGACGAGTTCATCGTAGTCCAGTTCGTGCGACATGTGGGTCAAATAGGCCATTTTCGGACTAAGCTGGTGAATGAGTTTTAGAGCGGCATCCAGATGCAGATGAGTCGGATGCGGGTCGCGGCGGAGTGTGTCCAAAACGAGCACATCCAGTCCTTGAAGTCGCTCCTTGCTGGCCGCTGGAATTGTGGAAACGTCGGTGCAAAATGCCACGTTTCCGATGCGAAATCCGAGAATTGGCAGTTCGCCGTGTTTCAGTCGAATCGCTTCGACACTCAACCCGAGCACCTCGAATTTGTCACCCGCATTGATTCGTTCAAATCGAAGGCGTGGCGCGGCGAACTGATGCGAATGTGTTGCAGGGTCAGTAAAGGCGTAAGAAAACGTCTGGCGAATCTGCTGTTCGACGAACTCTTCACAATAAAGAGGCACGGAAGAGTTCAGCTGAAACCCAAAAATCCGCAGGTCGTCGATTCCCATGATGTGGTCAGCATGGCCATGTGTCATGATCGCGGCGCGAATGAGCGTGGCTCGTTCCCGAATTAACTGCAGACGCAGTTCGGGGCCAGCGTCGATAATCAGTTCTCCTTCGGGAGCACGCAGCAGAACTCCCGAGCGAGTCCGTCGGTTCCGGGGATTGTTGGAAAGGCACACGTCACAACAGCAGCCGACAACGGGAACTCCGATGCTGGTACCCGTGCCCATGATGACCATTTCGGCAATCACAGATGGCAAGTCTGCGGCCGATCGCACGGACGCCGTGGGCAATCCCTCGTCACCCGCCATTGACTCTCCAGAGACACCATTCACGATTGCATTTCCCAGTCACCGCCGTCCAACTTCCTCGCCATGAGGACTCCGTCACAAGTTTGGCAGTTTCAGCACAGAAAGAAAGGGTCTCATGAAAAGTTCGCGGCGGGACAGCGGACTCAACACAGGAAGCCGCCGCGAGACGCCGTCGTGAAGCACCGTTTTCGGGTCCCGGCTCCGGCAGAATCGGCATCGGGAAAACGTATTTCGGCAGACTTTGGTTGGCAGTGGACCGGATTCTTGAAAACCGCCAGACGCGAGGCTGTTAAGTTTTTCCGGTCATACCAGTCTTACCGATTATCAGGAGACCTGTCAGTGTCGGGATGCGCACCAATTATGGCAACCACTAAGACATTGACCGGGTGAAAACCGGACATTTCGTCAGGTGAAATGATGTCCGTGGTTGGAAAGTAACTGAATCTGCCGCCGACGCTGGCAGAAGGGGCGAGACGCAATGTGGAACTGGCGAGCCAAAAACGCACGAAAACAACTGATCAAATCGGCACCGGCGGACGCAAGCATTGAGCCACTGGAAATCCGCGCTCTGTTAGCGGGCAACGTGGTGGCAAGCCTGAATGGTTCTCATCTGAGCGTGGTCGGCGATGCGGCTGCCAATTCCATCGAAATTACAGTGCTGAACAATCAGGTTCAGCTGCGAGGCCTGAACTCCACGACGATCAATGGAGTTTCAGATGTTTTCGTTGTCGCGGCAAATACCGACACGGTGACCGGCAATGTGTCAATTTCGCTCGGAGCCGGCAACGATTCTGTCGGTTTTAGTCGCAACGTAAAACTCAACGGGGCTGTGACGGTGCAGGGTGGCGACGGCAATGACGCCATCGCGATGACCGGAGCGACGACGCGTGGCACGGTAAGCCTGTTTGGTCAGGCCGGCAACGATACTTTCAGCCTTCAGGATTCGACCACAGATGGATTCCTCGGAGTGTCGGCCGGGGCGGACAATGACTTAGTCAGCCTGAGCAACATGACACTCAACGGCCCGATGAAAATTACGGGAGAAGGCGGCGACGATGGTGTGTCGTTTAACGACGTGACATCGAACTCCTATGTGAAGATGAACATGGGACGAGGCAATGATGATGTCACGATTCGCAATTCATCGATCAACGATTCGTTACATATTAAGATGAAGCAGGACGAAGATGCCGTGATGTTCGACGATAACACGTTCGGTGGTCGCGTGCATGTGAATCTGGGACGCGACAACGACGGGCTGATCGTGCGTGACACAAATACGTTCAATAGCCTGCTGTCCGTTCAGGGCGGCGACAGCCGCCGCAATGGCGCTGCTGATTTCCCTGACGGGGATGTGGTCAATATTAGTTCGGCGAACGTTCTGAATGGTGGAAGACGCCTGGTCAAGACAGAATCGACCACCGTATCCACAGCAGGCAACAACCGTTTTGATGCGGCGAATACCGGACTGATCGCACGCGCCACCGCGGCTGATACTGCTGCCACGAATCTGACCTCACTGAAGTTATCCGCAACTGCCACCGCGGCTGCCGACAGGTCGCTGACATCCAGCGGCATTCTGATTACGAAGGATGCAAACGTCACAATCAGTGGCACAACATTGCCGGGTGCGACTGTGACCATTGACGCCGACGATGACGGTCAGTTCGATGACGGAACGGTGACTGCGGATTCGCTGGGTGCATACACCACGACGGTCGTTGTGACTCGACAGGATCTGTACACAGGAGACAGCGTTGCAAATGACCAGTTGAACGGAATGCAGACAATCACGCTGCGAGCCACCCTGAACACTGAAACTGCGGACGCCTTCGTCAATGTGGATCTCATCAAGAGCACCAATGCGCTGGTGAAGTTCTCTGGCGTGACGAATACCGGAACCACCGAAGAGTACTTCGTGGAAATGTTCAGCGCGGAAGCTCCGATCGCGGTCACCAACTTCCTCGGTTATTCCACGTCCGGTCGCTTCGACGATTCGATCATTCATCGTTCGGCCACAACCGGTGGAACAGGTGGGACACCGTTTGTCATTCAGGGCGGCGGCTTCACCGTTAATAACGGAGTGGTGAAGAGCATTACAACCGACGCTGCCATCACCAGCGAATTCAACACAGCTCGTACCAATATGCGTGGTACGATCTCAATGGCTCATAACGGGAACACCAACAACGGAACCAGCCAGTGGTTCGTTAACCTCGCGGATAACCCGCTGAATGTTCCAACGTCCTCGACAGACACAACCGGTCTGCGCCACACGGTCTTCGGTCGTGTCGTCGGAAATGGCATGACGACTGTGGACGCAATTCATGCTTTGACAGAGGTGGATCTGTCCCAGGAAACCGGGGCGTCTGCTCTGAACGAAGTGCCGCTGAGAACGACATTTACCGACTTCGCTCGAACACTGACGGGGACGGTGACCACCACGGTCGGCAGCACACAGGTTGTTGGCACCGGCACGAGGTTTACGACAGAACTGGGCACCAGCCTTACCGGTGGGCCGAGGTCGCGGATTCAGATCGGCGGCCAGTCGTTCATCGTGGCTACGATTATTGATGACACGCATCTGACAGTGACTGTAGCTCCGACCGTCGTCAGCACGGCAGTGGTCGCCAGGGCCGACTTCGCTAACGATAACGACTTTGTACGGTTCGCATCGATCGCGGAAGTTCTGAAGCTGACATAAACCGGCTCGAGAGAGTTCAACGCAAAAAGGGCGAAGGTCGTGAGACCTTCGCCCTTATCGTTTTCTTCGGAGCGTATTCTTTTCTGCAAATCCGGCTGCGGAGCTTAGCTGGGAGGCGCCAGGCTTTGGTGTTTCAGATTGACCAGGCATCTCTTGTCAGCATCAATGACAGCAAAAACTTGTCCCTTCTCCCCGTCGGGGGAGAAGGTGGCCGATAGGCCGGATGAGGGGCTTTTGTGAAGGGCAGCGTGCTGAAAAACCCCCTCACCCCCAGCCCTCTCCCCCCATTTTTTGCGTCCATCCTGCCATATCACAAGACGTTCTCTCTCCGCAAAAAATCGGGGGAGAGGGGGCAAAGCGGCGCTGTCCAGTTACGCCTGTTCCAGTTACGCCTGTTCCAGTTCCACGTTCCAGTAGGCTTCGCTGACGAACCTGGACCAGCTTTCGATTCTTGCGCCATGTGGTGCGTAAAGCGGATTCCACATCGGACGCGTTGGCTTATGCAGCAGCGGCATATGAGCCTGTTCGGGAGTCCGATTGGCTTTTCGTGTGTTGCAGTCGATACATGCCAGCACGCAATTGGTCCAGCTTGACAGGCCGCCGCGCGAACGAGGCACCACGTGGTCGATGGTCAGTTCTTCGCTGCCAGGCCGGCAGCCGCAGTACTGGCACATGAAGCCGTCTCGCTTAAACACGTTTCTGCGGCTGAATGCCACAATCTTCACCGGAAGGCGATCGTACCGTGTGAGCGTAATGACCTCCGGAACTCGCATTGTCAGCCACTGAGTCCGGATGACAGGGTCACCTTCGGCCGGTTGAAGCAGTACCCAGTCTTCCCAGCGATACAATTGAAAGTTGGCTGGATCGACAATCCGAGCGGACTCGTTCCAGACCTTAGTCAGGGCACGAGATACTGTCGACACCGCAACTGGTTGCCAGTTGCGATTCAATACCAACGTTGGACGTTCCAGAACAGAACTGGTCATTGCAGTCTCCTGCCGTTCCGAGCCTATCTCTGTCACAATTCACGAAAGCAATGGTGGCGATCCCACATTCACGAAGGCTCAGCCAAGCGCAGAAAGGATACGCCGACAGAGGCTGACGTGCCAATCACATCGCACATTTTTCAATTTGACGAATCGATCGATGGCGAAGAACTGGCCGACCGGAGTCGAAATCATTCACGTTCGCAGTTGGCGAGTTGTGAACGTTTTACGATGCTGCGGGCCTGCGAACTTTCGCAGGCGGTCAATTCATGCGAGCCGATGCGTTATCGATTCGCTTCAGTCGTCCGGTCTTCGGGCACACATACAGGCGGCGTCTCCAGCCCGCATGCAGAGGCTGGCCTTTGAGAAGGCCGCTGCCGTGGCACAACTGACCGTCGATATTAACGACGTGAAATTCCACCAACTCGGCGAGCTGTGGGATCACGCACCGAAAATCGATTTCGGAGCCAAGTCGGCTGGAAAGTTCCGCAGCGACGACACTCCAGCGGGCACCAATGCGAGCGCCGAGGAAACCGGCGACAGGGCCAAAAATTTTGCGAGGACGACAAGTCATGGATGGATTAATAGAATTCTCGGCGACTGCCAGTTGGCCATGACGGCCCGGTCGCCCTGTTTCAGAAGAGTCTGTGTTTTCGTAGAAGGTCGTGTGAGGTGCAGGAAGCATCTCTGTTGTCTTTGCTTATAAAGAACCAAAATAGTCAAGTTACTGACAAGACACCGTCCCGCTGGGAAGGTTCGAAAACCTGCGATGGATGTGGGTTGCTTGCGGAAGAGAAACAACACGCACCAGGATTTCCAATTGGACGGTTCCATGTTTGATGTTTCAGATCGCCGAAGTGTCATTTGTCTGCATAAATGATCGAATGAAACGGTCCCTTCTCCCCCTGAGATCGTGCAGCTTTTAATTTGGCGTATTCGCTGAGTTTATGGCATCACGTTTGAGTCTGTCGAGGCGGAGCAGGTTTTGGGCGAGGACGAGCAGGCCCGTTTCAGTGCGGGCACGGTCGATGCCTCGACCATGAAAC
>QWOO01000316.1 GCA_003669615.1 Planctomycetota bacterium | reverse complement strand
GAGCGATCGAGACCGCTCTCAGAGCATCGATCGCGTCTCAGGAGAGACCTGAAGACTCAGGAACTCGGCCAGCCGCCGAGTTTCCCGTGGCGATCCGCCAGACTCATGCGACGTCGATGTCACTGAGTGAAAAAAGTTCCCCATGAAACTCCACAGCCCAGGCACGAGTCAGCAATAAACTCACAGCCTCGGAGCGAACAACGACTATGGTTCAGACTGCAGTTCCGTCAGGACCTGATTGAGAGGGATAGCCAACGTGGACTCACGGGCGCGGCGGGCGATGTTGATGGCGATGATGCGGCCGGACAGATCACAGAGTGGGCCACCACATTGATTGGGCCTCAGAGCAGCATCGTGCTGGAAAACATCCTCGAACCCGCTGCGACGTTCACTCACCCGGCCCGATCGGCCATCCAGAAACTCGGTGCGTTCAAATCGTTCGCCCGGATCATGCTGAAAGCGAGCAAACGCTGATTGGCGCGTGGTGTCACGTTCAAACTGGATACTCAACCAGTCACCCGGCTGGCGTTTGTTGAGAGCCGCTCCGACGTCGTCCAGGCGGCCGATCGACTGCTGGTTTACGGCAAGAATCTGATCACCCGTCTGCAATCGAGCGATGCCGGCCGTGCTGTTCGGTGCTACGTCCTTCACTCGCACGACCTTGACAACATCGTCAATTTCAAGAACCGCACCCAGCTTTCCGACCAGCACGGGCTCCGCATGCTGAACGCGTGTCAGCAGCCCAAAACGCAACACGCCCGCCGTACCAGTTGAAGCCACCATCGGTGAATACAGCAGGCCGGTCTCATCGGTACCGGTGGATTCCAAAGGGGCCACACCTTCCCGAGGCATCTCAAGCTTCAGCAGACACATATCCAGTGCTACGGTGCTCTTTCTGATTGTACACGACGACTGCGATCCATCGTGAAATCGACACAGAACGGGCACCTCGGGCGTGAGTTCGCTGAGCTTGGTGACGACCCATTCCTGATTGAGCAGTGTCCCCAGGACACGGCCTTCCTGATTCTCTCCCTGAAAGATTTCAACCGTCCGCTGGCGACAGGTTTTTGTGACGGCGTCGCCGACGACAGGGAGCTGTCGAGGCAGGGCAGAAGTGCCTGGATTGATCACTGGCTGACGTTGCGACGAGTCGCTGAGATCAAGCAGCGGTTTTATAACTTCGACGATCCGTTCGATGGGAATGTGGTGATTGGATTCCGCACCCAGCCCGATCTGACGATGCAGCCCAATCAGCCTTCCGGAAAGATCAATCAGCGGTCCACCCGAGTCACCGGCCGTAAGCGTACATGAGGATCGCAAGACCGTGGCCTCCGCAGCCAGCAATTCTCCCAAGCGCATGACCGGCGAAAATCCACTTTTTTCGCGGCCCGGATACCCGGCCGCAATGACGTTCAAACCTTTGACCGGTTGTCCGAATGGTCCTGTCGACACCGGCTTTAAATCGCGAGCCGGCGCAACACTCTTCAGTTTCAGAACTGCCACATCTGCGTTTGGATCGCGAAGAAGAATGTCCGCGTCGGCCGTCACACCATCGAAAAACACAACCGTCGCCGAACGAAGATCTTTCGGCAATCCATGCGATACGCTCAGGATGTGGCCTTCGCCGGTCACGATCACTCCCGAGGAAAAATCGGTACCGCAGACCAGGCGAACGGTCGCGGCTCGCAACGGAACACAGACCTCCGACAGTGACGCAGAACTCTCCTGCGACAGTGACGCAGAACTCTCTTCCGACACCACGCTCGCTGCCGCAACCAAACTCTTGCAGAACACAATAAGCAGCGCGGCCGCGACAAACACACGCTGACGTCCGAGATGCAGAGTAGGCTCTGTTTTTAACGACGACGAACTACGAAACACCTCATGTGCACACGGCAGAAATGCGGAGTCCTTTTTTCGACCCATCAAAAGCCCCACTGCATGCTCAGGATTCCTATCGCCGTTCATGAAACCGTCTGCTTTGGGGAACCCGTCACCGTCAGTTCACCGGCCAGTCGAACAAACAGGCGTTCCAGCAAAATGGCCGGATCCACTCGACTGCCGCCTTTCATCTGCGAATCGGCTTCGATCAGCAACTGAAGAATTCGGCTGGCCCGTTCAAAGCCGATGCGACGAAGATACGACTCCGTCTGCCCAATCGCGTTGGAGAATACTCCAGCCGCGACGATGGCTTCACGAAGCGGCGTGCCGGTCCGAGCTCTCTCGGTGGCTTCACCAAACTTACGGAAGACGAACGTCACTCCTCCGAGAATTTTCTGCGGCGCTTCACCGGACTTCAGCAGCTTGTCGAGCGCATCAATCGCATGGCCCGGATGTCCGTCTCGCAGAGCATCCAGCATGACCCATGTGGTCTCGGTTCGCCAGCCGCCCACGACTTTGGGAACGTCTTCGCGAGTGATCGTGTCGTTGTCGCCAACCAGCGCGGCGAGTTTTGCGACTTCCTGCTGCAGAAGATTGAGCCCGTCGCCGGCCAGAGCGATGATCAGAGCGGCCGATTCACGATCGAGTTGTTTTCCGTATTCTTCCTTCGCGATCTTCTGCAGCCATTTCTGAAGTGCGGCCCCGGTAAGTTCACCACACTCGAGCGACATCGCATGCTGTTCCACAAGCTTGTAGAGCTTTGTGTTTTTGGGCCAGCTTTTCACGTCCAGAATCAGCAGTGATCCTTTTGCCGGCTGGGTGACGTATTTTTCCAGGACAGGGCGGTGCTTTGAGATGAACTCGTCTGCATCTTCGATCAGTACGATCCGCTGATCACCGAACATGGACACCGTTTTGAGCTCTGCCATGACATCGCGGATTTCGGCTTTGTCGCCCGTGAGCCGGGTCAAAGAAAGATCGGCTTCATCGCCGCTGCCTCCGGGGATGCGATGCAGAATCTCCTGGCGAAAATATCGCTCAGGCCCATACATCACGAGGACGGATGCGGGCAGAGCAGGAGATTTGGCGGATAGAAATTCGGTGGCGTGCATGGTCGGAAGCTTAGGTGTTCGGTGTTCTGTTTTCGGTGTTCTGTGTTCAGAAAATGCTGCCGGGGAAGGTCCGTGTCGCTGGGTCCGCTGACCGACACGCTGAGTATAGCGTTGACTGTGTGAGGACTGAAATCCAGTTGAGACCAGGCTCCGGCAGGCAGATGATCCACTGCTCGCACTCAAAATACGCTGACATCCGGCAATTTCCCGGCCTCGGGTCGACGAACCGTCAAACGGGCGACCGGTTGAAGTTGAACGGTTCACGGCTACGATGCGGCTCTTTGAGGCGTCTGAAATTCTGTCTGGGAATGATCATGTTCAACCGCGCGCGACTGATGGAACTGGTTCGGGAACGAGCCCTGAAATTTGGCGATTTCACTCTGGCCTCGGGCAAGAAGTCGACTTATTACCTGGACGGCAAACAGGTCACATTGAGTGCTGAAGGCCTGATGCAGATTTCCTACGGGCTGCTGGACCTGATGAAGGATGTGGAGTTCACCGGGTTCGGCGGTATGTCGATCGGTGCAGATCCGATTATCGGCGGCATTCTTGTTGCAGCGGCCTCACAGAACCGTCCGATGCAGGGCTTCATGGTTCGCAAGGAAGCCAAAGGCCACGGAACGCAGCGATTCATCGAAGGGCCCATCCAGCCCGGCGACAAGGTCGTGATCGTCGACGATGTCGTGACCACGGGAGGCAGTGCATTACAAGCCGTCGACCGTGTGGAAGAGTTCGGTTGCAAAGTCGTTCATGCTGTCGGAATCGTCGACCGTCTTCAGGGCGGCCGCGCCGCATTTGAAGCTCGCGGCATCCCGTTTTCCGCCCTGCTGACGATCGAAGATTTCGGAATCACACCTCCGAAGGAGTGATACTTTCCGAATCGTTGTTTGCCGCTATCGTCGTTTTTTGCTCCGCAAACAAAACGGGTTCGACACAGTAGCCCGCCTGTGTAGTCGCGTTGTTGAAGCAACGGCTGCTGGTGCTTTGAACACAAAAGACTTCGCCAACGAAGGTCACCAAAGAACGGCGTTACTCCACAATCCGTTTTGTTCGCAGAGCGAACAACGACTATGGTAACTGGCGAATTCGCAGGCCGCGGAACTCGATGGGGGAGCCTTCTGATTCCAGACAGAGGAAGCCTTTCGCTGGCTGGCAGTTGGTTCCGCCAGAGACTTCTTCGCCGTTGACCCACAGGCGAACTTCACCATTGATGGCTCGAATGTAATAGTGATTCCATTCGCCGAAACCGAGGCTCAGATCTTTGCTGGGAAAGCTGCGACTGCCTCCCGGAGCCACGGGCGGGAATGGCTTCATTGTCGCGTTGCCCGTCGGGAATACATCGCCGTTGGTAGTGAACCAGTCAGGATCTTTGCCGGTCTGCTTTTTGTACGCTTCGGCATAGCCATGGTCCAGAATCTGGACTTCAATCCCGGCTGGCAGGCCGTTGCGTTTGAGCGATGAGAGCGACTCTTCCGTCGCCCACAGAAAGACCCCTGAGTTCCCGGCAGATTTCAGATGCCGCCACTCGACGACCAGTTCAAAATTTATCACCTCCGTCGTTGTCCGCATCACTCCCACAGGACTACCGGTGCAGTGAATTTCACCGTCCGGAAAGCTCCAGGTGTCTTCATCACAATTGACATTTACAAAATCGTCTTTGCCGAGCGACCTCCAGTCTGGACCTGTTCCGTCAATCCGCGCCGCAGGAGCAGCCTTTGGAGGCGTCGCTTCATCTGCTGGGACAGCGAGTCCTGTGAAACCGAGACATACAGTCATGCAGGCCGTAAAAACAAAGTGTCGATACATGAACAATCGCTCCTGTGGAGTTCTGGGACGACAATGGACCCTGACGTCACGACATTTTATAACCATGCATCAGGAAAGCAGGACTGACGCAGCGTAGAGCATTTGCTGTTCGAAAACATCTCGCCCGTGCAGGCAGAGTTACGCTTGCGAATTCGTGGGTCTATAGTCTTCATCCGTCCAGTTTCGATCATATTCACTCGATCACCACACCGGAACTATCTCATGCCCCAGGCACTGCATGTTCACCTTTTGCCCACATCGCTCGATCCTGAGACGTTGCGCGGAGGCACGGCTGTGATCATCGATATTCTGCGAGCTTCTTCGACGATGATCACCTCGCTGCGGAACGGAGCGACTCGTGTGATCCCTTGTGCAACACCTGAAGAGGCAACGCTGATACGCCAGCGAGCCGCTCCCGGAACAGTCGTGCTGGGCGGTGAACGGGGCGGCGTCAAGATCGCAGGTTTCGACTTCGGAAACTCGCCCGCGGAGTACAGTTCTGCCGCGATCGGCGGGCGAACGCTGGCCTTCACCACAACGAATGGAACCAAAGCTTTGCTCACGGCATTGACCGCTCGCGAGATCCTGATCGGCGCTTTTTTAAATCGTCAGGCAGTGATTGAGTGTCTGAACCGCGAAGACTCCGGCACGCATCTGATTTGCGCAGGGACGGATGGAATCATTACCGGCGAAGATGTTCTGTTTGCCGGATCGGTCGTCGATGGTTTGCTGACATCCGCCGACCATTCTGCCTGCGACCAGTGGACGTTGAATGATGGAGCTCACATTGCTCGAGGATACTGGCGGCAGTGCACTTCGGATCCAGCAGCAGACCGCTCTGCACGGATTGAAAAGGCCCTGCTATCGGCTCGAATCGACGAAGCAATGCGCCATTCGCGAGGTGGCCTGAATCTCTTGAGCCTCGGATATCAATCGGACATTACGCTTTGCAGCCAGCTGGATACAACAGACGTGATCCCTCGGTATCATGGAGAAGATGGCAGCCTTTTGTCGGCATAGCAGAAAATCGCTGAACACCGCGTTGGTTCCGCGCGTTAGACCACGACATGTCTCTGCAGGGCATCAGGAGAGGTGGCAGTCCCCAATGGCAATTCGCGATCCACGCCGTCGGCGTAAAGAACCAGCGTCACTTCATTGCCGTGTGTGTTGAAAAAGATCTCGTCGGAGAACCCACGCATCAACAACAGGCCACGTCCGCTTGCCAGCAACGATTCCGGATCATTGCAGCGATCAAATGCGGCCTGCACATTGAATCCTTTGCCTTCATCCTGAATGGTGATCCAAAGACCAAAGGCACTCACGAGCTCCGTCACCTGCACGGTACGGTGACACCATGGAGCGAGCAGTTCACGTTCGGCCGCGAGATCCAGAAATCGTGAGGAACCATCCTCCTTCAGCTCGGAACTGATCTCCAGATTGCCATGATAGAAGGCGTTGTTCAACGCTTCTTCCAACGCCATACAGAAGTGATTTTCTCGCGTTCCTTCGACAACGTGATAATCCTTCAGACCTCGCATCAGGCGATCGCGGACCGAGGGAATGAGGCGGCATTTCGTGGGAATACGAAACTGTGCCAGACGCACGTAAGGCGTTTTAAAAACGACGTCTTCTAATACGGCTGGTGCAGTGATCATCGGGGAAAGTTCCCTGAGCCATAGGACAAAATCATTTCTCGACACAGGAATCCAGTCGATTCCACGTACGTTGTTTTGACAAACTGTACCTATGACTGCAAACGCATTCTCTGAATTTTTGGCCGCTTGCCCTATTCCTAACGCCTTGCCATGTCCTATGTAAACGTTGCGGGGCTCGTGGATCCGGGGCTGCTGGCAGGTCCAGGCTTCTTCACTGCAATGCTGTCAATGAATTTGGGGTGCCCAGTGCTCATGAAGGGACAAGCGGGGTCGGTTGGGGAGTCGGTATTCTTCCCTACATGGAACAGAACAATATTTATCAGCTGTTCAACCCTTTGCTGCCCCTGACGGATGCCGCCAACAAGCCTTTTCTCCGGTCGCAGATTCAGGGCTGCAAATGCCCATCCGATCCTCAACCGAATTTCTTCGCCATTGTGGAGGAGGGTGGCGGTGCGGCTTTGGCAGAGCTGCCGTCAGCAAACTACATCGGCTGCTTCGGACCAGAGAGTCTGGACGATTGCGGATTGTCGCCGGGCAACCTGCCGGTTATGGCCGATGGCACCTGCAAAGGCGGCTGCACATTTTACCATAACAGCAGCGTAAGAATTGCGTGGATCACTGACGGGACCTCCAACACATTTATGGTCGGGGAACGCAAAACGCGAGCCGACCTGGACTGGCATACGTCCTGGCCAGGCATGATCGCTGAAGGAGAAGAAGCATTTCAACGTGTTTGTGGTTCGGCCGACCATGTCCCCAATGACCCTCTTCATCATTTCGACGATTTCAGCAGTGTTCATACGGGCGGAGCCCAGTTTTGCCTGGGAGACGGTTCCGTCCGATTCATTTCGGAGAATATGGACAAGGGCGTGTATCGGGGACTCGCGACCATCCAGGGGGGAGAAGTCAGCGGCGACTTTTGAAATTTTGGCTCAGTTGGGATGCCTGATTGAAGAATGTTCAATCTT
This sequence comes from Planctomycetota bacterium, assembly GCA_003669615.1. GTDB lineage: Bacteria > Planctomycetota > Planctomycetia > Planctomycetales > Planctomycetaceae > SXXK01. The sequence goes on along the minus strand of QWOO01000316.1, from coordinate 21,621 downwards.
GCATCCACTTCTGGCGAACGCACGGAACACGCCGTTAAGGCTTCCTGGCTGGGCAGACACTGTTCGTCGTCATTATGATGTCACAGTGTCTCATCATGTGGACGCCTCGCGAGAACCGAGCGATGAAAGTCGGCCAGTCCTGCCGGTAGGGAAATTGCCGGCAAACCTGATCCGGCAAAGACTTACGACCGTTCCGGGCTTTTCGGCAGACTTTGTCGATCGTTCGGCATGAAGGATGCCTGAAGAGATCTCTCGTTAAGTCATGACAACACTGAGCGACGCAAGGCTCAAACCATGATCATCACGATTGTCTCATTCGTGATGAGGCCCCACCTGAGTGTTCTGTGATGACGACTGCTAATTCCGGTGGATTCTGAGAATCTGCCGAACCTCAATGGTCTTCTCTGTCTCCTGTGCTGAAACACTACGAAGGGATTTTTGTCATGTCGATCAGCAATCTTCAGCTCGAACGCCAACTGCTGGAATCTAACGCCGGTCAGGCCGTCTATGATGCTCTGATTCAGGCGAACGTGGACATCAGAACTGTCTCGCTGGAACTCGTGAAAGATATGCTGCGAGCCGAGCATCGGCATCGCCGGCTGATGGGGTGCCCGTCTGTTCGAGGTTGTCTTTCGTGACGCTGACAACACACCTGTGACATAGTCCGGTTTGAAGCCGAAGGTCGTTCTAACGCACGCTATCGCTTGCAGACAGATAAACAGAAAACAGCAGCAGTCTGCCAGTGATGGCTGAATCCGCTGCTGTTTTTCCGTTTGTAAGCAGGACGTTGCGGATCAAGGAATTGTTTGGGCCTGTGCAGTGAAGCCAATTGCCTATGCATCAGCGACGTTAGGCAGGTGCATGTTTCCCGTGGGCACTTTATGCGCGGTATGCAGCAGACTGCGAATCGGAGATCCTCCGCTTCGCAGCATGAAGACCACAACGCTGCGTGCCTGCAGCTCATACTGCTCTTCATGCGACCACTGTTTTGAAGTCACTGCGGGCTGACTCGTATCCACATACGATTCCCAGCGTTCGGACGGTTTATGACGTGGCAATCGAAACAGCACCGTCGCCGGTTGAGAATTCAAAAGCACCAGAAGGCTGTCTCCGATGATGGGCTGGCCACGTTCATCGACTTCATCAATGGATTCCCCGTTGAGCCGCATTCCCAGAGCTCGCAGGCCGGAGTGCCAGTCGGAATCCGCCAGTTCGTTTCCATCCTGAGTCAGCCAGGAGATATCTTTCACCCCGACACCTCGGATGCGTCGGCCGAGGAAGAAATTCCGACGGCTGAGCACTGGCTGTGATCGGGACAGGGCCGTCATCTGCTGACAGAACTCAAGGAACTGAGTCTGCTCGGCATCGAGATCCCAGTCTATCCAGCTCAGGGAATTATCCTGACAGTAGGGATTGTTATTCCCCTGTTGCGTCTGCCCGAGTTCATCGCCGCTGCGGATCATGGGAACTCCCTGCGACAGCAGAAGCGTGGCCATCAGGTTTTTTCGCTGTTTCAAACGCAGAGATCGGACAACCGGGTCTTCTGTTTCCCCTTCAAAACCGCAGTTCCAGTTGTTGTTGTGACCGTCGCCGTCACGATTGTCTTCCAGGTTGGCGTAGTTACGCTTTTCCTGGTAGGTCACCAGATCGCGAAGCGAGAACCCGTCATGTGCAGTGATAAAGTTGATACTGGCGTAAGGTTTACGCCCGTTGTGCTGATAGAGGTCACTGCTGCCGGTGAGGCGAGTTGCCACTTCAGAAATGAGACCTCCGTCACCGGCCCAGAATCGACGCACCGTATCACGATAGCGTCCATTCCATTCCGACCAGAGATGCGGAAAATTGCCGACCTGATATCCACCGCTTCCGAGATCCCACGGCTCGGCAATCAGCTTGACCTGTGAGAGCACCGGGTCCTGCAAAATGATGTCAAAGAACGCACTCAGCTTGTCCACATCGTGCAGTTCTCTGGCCAGGGCACTCGCCAGGTCGAAACGGAATCCGTCGACGTGCATCTCCTGCACCCAATAACGCAGGCTGTCCATGATGAGTTGCAGCACGCGCGGCGACTGCATATTGAGAGTGTTTCCGCAGCCCGTAAAATCCTGATAGTAGCGGCGATTGTTGGGCATCAGCCGATAGTACGAAGCGTTGTCAATTCCTCGCATTGACAGCGTCGGACCTTTTTCATTGCCCTCTCCTGTGTGGTTGTAGACAACGTCCAGAATGACTTCGATACCGGCCTCATGCAGCCGTTTTACCATGCTTTTGAATTCATTCACGACTTCTTCAGGTCGGCTGGCTGATGAATAACGTGTGTCGGGAGCGAAAAATGAGAGCGTGTTATAGCCCCAGTAATTGCTCAGTCCGTGTGAAACAAGGTGACGGTCATCCACGTGATAGTGCACCGGCATGAGCTCTATTGCCGTTATTCCCAGCTTCTTCAAATGATCGATCGAAGCTCGGGACGAAAGGCCCGAATAGGTGCCACGAAGCGATTCCGGTACCTGTGGATGAAGCTTCGTTTGCCCTTTGACATGCGCTTCATAGATCAGCGTCTGATGCCAGGGAATTCTCAGAGGACGATCGCTGCCCCAGCGAAACTGCGCATCCAGCACTACGCCCAAAGGAGCGCACCAGGCGTTGTCTCGGTCGTCGAAACTCAGATCCTCTGTCAGATCGCTGACACGATAGCCGAACATCGCATCCGACCAGCCGATACCCCTTCCTATCGCTTTAGCGTACGGATCCAGCAGAACTTTGCTGGGATTGAATCGGTGACCGGCGGCCGGATCATAGGGCCCGTGAACGCGATAACCGTAAAGCTGCCCGGGGCGGATATCGGGCAGATAACCGTGCCAGACATGATCGGTACGTTCCCGGAGCAGAATCGTGTGTGTCTCGCTGCGATCTGTCGCAAGGTTGAACAGACACAGCTCCACTTTGGTGGCATATTCTGAGAACAGGGCGAAGTTGACTCCGCCCCCGTCCCAGGTCGCTCCCAGCGGATTGGGCTTTCCCGGCCAGATTCTTGGTTCCATAGCAGTGTTCACAAAAGGATTTCCGGCAAAACAGAAGCTGCATGCCCTAGAAAGTATACTTTTGATCAGTTACCGTTCGAGAAAGGACGGCCGAACTATCGGGACTGTAGCGAATATGCTGGTCTACAGGGATTAGACGTCGCTGATTGGGGCTCGGAATCCCAGACCGTGGACAGGTGAGGGTCAGGCTCGGACCGATAGATTGAATCAGGATTGTCTGGAGGCGAGCTGTTATCCCGCGCGCCGACGCCAGTCTTTGTCGAATTGGTCTGCCCGACCCGGTTTCTGTTTGACTCTGTTTTTTGCAGAGCTTCTTATATTCTGTTTGGGCAAAGTGGCCATTGTCGTTGGACTTTTCGGTCACACACCAGAGTTAACCCATGTGGGGTTTGTGTTCCTCATGAAGCAAGTCATATTCAAAGTCTTTGCGGTATTCATCACCGTAGTGGCTGTTGCCATGATGGGCGCTTCATTGGCGACGTTCTTTGTCCATCCGGATGTCCGGGCGGAAATGAATACGCCGGCGATGCAAAATTACACTTTTGAAGAGCAGCCGGGCGAAAAACCGCAGTGGTCTGTCGCGCGCCGTTTCAGTACGGATCCGACAAAGCCGGCCGATCGAGTCAGCGTGGGCACATTTCCGTCGCCCTACGAAGCGTTGATCAAAGCACACGGAGATCTCAAGAATTATCTGACTCAGCAGGCCGGCACGATGTCGACAGACAAAGCCACCGCTGACGAGCAGACCAGGTTGTTTGCCGCCACCCAGGAGCAGGATGTCGTGGCGATTGATCAACGAGCGGCTCAGTTGAAGGTTGGCGTGGATCAACTGGCCCTGAATCTTCAAAATCGCTCAAAAGAACTGACAGATCTTTCGGAAGTCTCTCGGAAGACTCGAGAAGAAACGGCATCCCGCAGAACGGACGTGCTTCGACTTCGGCATGAATTGGAAGAGGCTCGCACCGATTTGTTTCGCCTGACAACTGTACGCAGAGATCTGATGGATCGACTCGTACGACTTCAGATCGAAAACCAGGAACTGACGGATCGCCAGGCCCAGGTGGAAGGCAAAAGTGCGGGAGCAGCAGATTATCAGAATGATCCGGTTCAATAACCTGCCGCAGTGTTTGACGAGAGTGTTCTAGTTACGTTATTTCAAGAGATCGTTTTTTGAACCTGGCCCAGGTTTGTGCGGAGCAGCTCGATGAACAATGTCGTCGGCAAAATCCTGATTGTGTTACAGCTCGTGTTCAGCCTGTGCTTCATGTGCTTTGCTGGCGCTGCCTACACATTTCATGAAGGCTGGAAGAAGAAGGCAGACACTCTGCAGTCCAAGTTAGGGAATACTGAACAGCAGTTGTCTGAACAGCAGTCGCAACGACAGCAGGAATCAGACAACCTGAAGGGCGAACTGACCGCCATGACGACCCGCGCCCAAATGGCGGAAGCGAAAGTCACGGGGATTGAAACCAGCCTGACTCAGGCACTGGGAAACCTGGCCAACGCCGAGCAGCAGCGAGACCGACATCTTGCCGACCTTGCGATTGCTCAGCAGGAAGCTCAGGCACGTATCGCGGAAACAACCGACGCCCGTAGTGAAAATCTGAGACTTAACGACCGCGTGGTGGACGGGATTTCTGTTCGTCGAACGCTGGAAGATGACCTGCTGGACAGGCAGGGACGCATTGACGAAGCCGTGCAGCGGGAATTGCAGATGGTGGAAGAACTAGCCCGCCTGAGGGGGCTGCTGCGTACGAACAAGATTGATCCGAATGACGCGATCGTTGGCCCTGTTCCTGCGCCTGTCGAAAAGATTACCGGTGTTGTAACGGCTGCGAAAAAGAACGAATCCCGCAGTGCTGAACTTGTGGAAATCTCGATCGGAAGTGATGACGGGATCGCCAAAGGGATGCGTCTGATCGTCTATCGTGGCGCTAAGTATATTTGTGAAATTGAGATCACAGAAATTTATCCTGACCTGTCTGTCGGCCGAGTGATCGAATCGACACGCAATGGCAATATTGAGCGAGAAGACAATGTCACAACAAAACTCTGAACCAACAATCTACGACGGACTGATGTTTGTGTCTCTGGGTGCTGTCATCATCGGGATTGTCTTCCTGGTGCTGTCTCTGAACGGCTACGGCTGGTCGAACGGCGGCTGATCGCGTCTTCGCAGAATGTAAAAAAAGCCCGGCACTTCAAAACGAGGTGCCGGGCTTTTTGTGATTCTACCGCTTGTTAAGGTGCCAGTGCGGCTGGACCCGGAAACGCATGTCCGGTGGCTTCCATCGTAACGGAATACAGTGACTTACGAGCTGTGACGTACAGCGTCTTCTTGTCAGCTCCACCGAAGGTGACGTTAGCGGGCTGTTCAGGAAACGCGATCACTCCCAGGATCTTTCCGTCCGGGCTCACGACCTGAATGCCGAGCGCCGAGGTGATGTAGAGATTGCCCGCGGTGTCGATGGTCAGTCCGTCGCCGCCGCCACTGGTGGCGCCTGGAGCCTGTTTCAGTTCGCACAATAATTTGCCCGCGCCGATCTTTCCCGGAGCTTCAATCGGATACGCCCACATTTCCTTTTCCATGCTGGGAACGACGTACAGAGTCTTTTCATCCGGTGACAGAATGACACCGTTCGGGGCGTTGCGGTCTTCAATCAACCGAGTCACCGTACCGTCACCCGCGCGATAGTAGACCGCTTCTTTTCCCTGAGGCCATGGATCCGGCGCTCGAAAACGCGGATCGGTAAAGTAGATTCCGCCGGCCTGATCAATCACCAGGTCGTTCGGAGCATTGAATCGCTTGTCGCCATGTTTATCGGTCAGAACCGTTTCTTTGGCGTCGGTCAGACTGTACTGTTTCAGACGGCCGTCCATTTCGCAGGCCAGCAATCGATCGCCAACAACCATCAGCCCGTTGCAGTGACCGGATGGTTCGACAAACACCGACAGTTGCCCAGCGGCATCCAGCTTGTGAATGCGGTTCTTCGGGATGTCCGTGAAGTACAGATTTCCCGCGGCATCGGCAGCCGGGCCTTCGGTGAATTCGAAGCCCGTTTGAACCTTCTGAACTTCCCCCGTCGGGCCGATCCCCGGAATTGCGTCTGCGGCAAGACCGGTGGTGCTCAGGAAGAGCAGGGCGGAGAGCGTTTGTTTGATCATGCGTGGGCCTTTGTTGATGATAAGATAGTGAGGTTGGTACGGGCGCTGTCAGGTGCGAGATTCGCCGGTCACCCAACCTTTGCCATCCCATGCGATAACCTGATCGAGGAACTCGACGAGACCTTTTGAAAACTCCGCGAACAGGTGTTCGCCTTTCTCCGGCGTGGCGAATTGCGGCTGTCCCATGTGGCCGGGGATCGTGCGGTCTTTCGTAGTCCAGCCGCGATAAGCCGGTTCGAATCCGAAATCGACGCCGACGGGTTCCAGCGTTTTCACATCCTGCTTTACCAGATGCGGAGCGATCCGCTGAATCATGGACGTTTCGAATTCACACGCGTGGCCCATGGATCGCTGTACGAGATCGCCGCGAGTTTCCCACGGCTTTGCAAATTCCCAGTACGTGGAGAACAGCAGCAACAGATCGTCGCGGTCACGGTATCGCTGGCGAGCTTCAAACACGGCCTGCTTTCCGGGGACGATATTCCCTCCATGCCCGTTCACAAACACGATCCGTTTGAAGCCGTGGATGATGCCGTTGTCGATCGACTCATTCAGAACGTCCAGATACGTTCGCGGTCGAGCCGACAATGTCCCGGCAAAGTCCATGTGATGGTCTGAATTTCCCAGCCACTGCAGCGGAGCAAACAGCACCCTGTCTGTCATCACGTCGGAGACTCGGCGAATCACTTCGCCCAGCAGCATACTGTCTGTGGCGACCGGCAGATGATGCCCGTGCTGTTCAATCGCAGCAACTGGAATCACCAGCGGAGTGTCAGGGGCCAGTGCCTTGATTTCGGGCCAGGTCAGATCGGTTAGGTTCATGGTCACTTCCTGAGTTGTTTGTATTTCCTATTCCGCCACCGGGTTCACCTCGGTGGTTCAACGGCTTTTGCACCACTCGTTCCGGAACATCCTGCAAGGCGATCGGCAGAGACGGTGACTTTCAGACTGGATGGACAATATCACGTTCTCAGCCCGGTTTCACTTCGCCTCGATCTGCTGCCGCGTCACTCTCCCGAGGCCACGCCACGATCAACGCGATCAGTGCGATGATCGGAGCAACGCCGGCCCAGGCGAGTCCTTTGTCGAACGAATGAGTTTCATCGACAACCTTCCCAAACGCTGTCTGCATCGGCGAAGACACCAGCCACGCAAGCGCACCCAACAAGCCGGCTGTTTTGCCCATGTGTCGCACGCTGGTTTCCTGAGACAACGAATAATAACACGGGAACAATCCCAACGATCCGGCGGCGACGATCAACAATACGCCGTATAAACCGGCTCCCAATGGCAAGCGGGCCGCAACGATGGTGAGCGATGTCATGGCCGCACACAGGCCGAAGACCAGCAGTCGAGTGCGATGAATGCCAAGTCCCTTTCTGGCGAGCCACAACGACGCGGCTCCTGCGGCGATGCATCCCACATCCGCCGCAATGTAGTAGGCTGAATTGAAGAGCAGGGCGGCCTTCTCAGTGGCGCCGCGGCCTTCCTGCAGGAATGCTGGCAGCCAGGCTCGAATCAATTGCCACGTCATGTTGATGCAGATTACGACAGGGACCAGCGTCCAGAATTTTCGATTCGTCAGCATCTCCTTCAGGAAGCCTTTGTCCGGTGGAAGATCGTCGTGCTGTTCCGGGTTGGGGGCCGGAAGATCGCCGGCACGCGTTGAGAATAACCACACGATGGCCCAGACTACCCCGAGCGCACCAATCACGATAAACGGCGATCGCCAGGCTCCCGGCGAATCATTGTTTCCCACGATCATCAGGATCACGGGCGGGGTCAGAATCGCACCGATCGCACCGCCGCTTTGCAGAATGCTGTTGCCCATGGTTCGCTTGGTTTCATCCAGCACAATTTTGGTTGTGCGAAGCGCACAGGGCCAGTGGCCGGCTTCAAAGAAGCCCAGCAGAATCCGGCAGGTCAGCATGGATTTGTAGTCGCTGCAGAAACCTGTCATCACTCCGATGGCGGACCACGTAAGTAACACTGCCGGATACAGAAAACGGACGGAGATGCGATCGGACAGAAACCCGAAGAACAACGACCCCGCAGCAAACGACCAGCCGAATCCCCATTCGAGATCGCCATAGTGTTTGTTGGTCAGTGAAAGCTCGGTCGTGATGCGCACTTTGAGATTGGCGAGCGTCTGCCGGTCCATGTAGTTCAGCATCGTGGCCAGCAGCAGCAACCCGCTGATCCACCAGATCCACGTCTGAGTTCGAGCGGCCTGAAACGTCGCGGCGTTTTCCAGCGAGTCATTCGGATTCGGAGCGGTCGTCATGCGACGCTTTCTGCTGATGGGAGCTGAGGCGGGAATAAGCGGTGGTCGACGCATGATGCGTGTTTCCTCAGCTCGATTCAACCGGTTCGCCGCGATTACTTCTCCCAAGCCGTTCCCGATCGGTTACCGCCGGATCACTGGAGGCGACTGCCAAAGCGCAAACCAGCGATAACGCTGATGGCGAGAGCGGCGAAGAACTTGACAACGCTTTGATAGGCTACGGTTGTGAAATTCCTAAATCCCGGCAAACCTTTCTTGCCAGAAAGTCGTTGACCTCACGATGCCTGGGAACGGCTGATGTTTGATTGTTTATCGGGTTGAAATAAAGGCTGTGGTTCCCACCTTCTCTGAGAAGTTGGCATCCCTGAGACTCCAGATGCCTTATCAGATCGACGCGTTTCATGGTGTGATCAGGTTGAAGGTCTCTTTGCTGAACACCTTCCCCTGCAGCGAACGTTCTGCGAGTTCGCGATTTGCTTCCAACACCAACTGGACGGCTTCCTGCAGGTTTTCACGTGTTTCTTCAAGCGTCGCACCCTGAGTGTTGGCTCCTGGCAATTCCTCAACAAACCCGATAAACCCTTCCGGTACCGGCATGAACACGGCTGTTAGTTTCATGGTTTTGGCTCCTTGCTTACCTTCGTTGACTCGTCACCATCGTACCACGGAAACAGCAACTTCTGGAAGCCAGCCTTCTGGATCATCCTTGCGGGGGGCTTAGGATTTCGGCCTGTGCAGTCTTCGGACAATCCTGCAAACAGCATACTTACAGAGCCGGGCTGGCTGCGTTAGACTGCCGGGCCTTCATTTGTCAGCGATGATCAGGTTCCCGGTGCAGGACGCTGGCTGGACGTATTTTGTGAAAGTGTGATTCATGCCCCGTATCAAGGCGTTTCAGGCTCTGCGACCAATGACAGAACTGGCGGCCAAAGTGGCTTCGGTTCCTTATGACGTTGTCAACCGCGACGAAGCGGCGGCTTTAGCGGAAGGAAATCCGCTCAGCTTTCTGCACGTCGTACGGCCCGACATCGACTTTCCTCCCGAAAAAAATCCGTACGATCCTGACATCTACGAAAAGGCGGCGGCCAACTTTCAGAAGCTGATTCAGGATGGCGCTCTCAAGCGAGACCCGGCGGACTGCGTCTTCGCCTATCGTCAGATTATGAACGGCCATTCGCAGGTCGGGATCGTGGCCTGCTGCCACATTGATGACTACGAGAACAATCTGATCCTGAAGCACGAGAAGACTCGCAAGAGCAAAGAAGACGATCGCACGCGTCACGTGCTGGCTCTGAACGCCAATGCCGGGCCCGTGTTTCTGACCTATCGCGGTGAGGACGACATCGATTTCAAAGTCGCTGAAGTGGTCAAGCAAACCCCGCTTTACGATTTCGTTGCTGCGGACGGCGTTCAACATACGGTCTGGCGGATTGAGAACGCTCAGCCTTTTACTGACGCTCTGTCTGCGATCCCGGTCTTTTATATCGCTGACGGCCATCACCGAGCGGCCTCGGCATGGCGAGCGGGCAAAGAACTGCGAAAGCGTTTGCCCAATGGCGGTACCGGCGATGAAGAGTGCAACTGGTTTCTTTCCGTGCTTTTCCCGTCTCGGCAGCTGCGAATTCTGGCGTACAATCGCATTCTGAAGGATCTCAACGGCCTGACCGTGCCAGTTCTTCTGGAAAAACTGGACGCTCTTGGTGATCTAAAGCAGACTGACAATCCTGTCCCGGACGCGCCAGGTTCCTTCTGTTTTCTGATCGATCATCGCTGGTGGAAACTGACGATTCCACCGGACCCGCTGTTCGTAAAAGATCCCATTCGCTCTCTGGATGTTTCCATCCTCGAGCGTCTGGTGTTGCATCCAATCTTCGGCATTGAAGATGTTCGCACGGATTCTCGCATCGATTTTGTTGGTGGCATTCGTGGCACCGCGGAACTCGAAAAACTGTGCATTGGCGGAGACTGGGCTGTCGCAATTTCTATGTACCCGACGACTCTGGATCAATTGATGTCAGTTTCCGACGCGGGCGAAATCATGCCTCCGAAGAGCACCTGGTTTGAACCCAAACTTCGCAGCGGGTTGATGGTTCATACTTTGGAATAGAGCGTTCTGTCGGTTGCTGTCCACGCGTGTTTTCCTGATGTCTTGCCTACTCACTCCGGAGCGTTCCCCATGTTACGAGTTTCATTTCGATCGTTTGCGATCGCTGTTTCGCTGATCAGTCTGACTGTTGGTTTGTCACGCGACGCTGCGGCGGATGAAGCCGATGCCAAAATCAAACCTGTCCGTGCACTGCTGGTGCTGGGCGGGTGTTGCCATGACTACAAGGCTCAGATGGATTTGCTGGCCAAAGGGATTTCCGAACGAGCCCACGTAGAAGTTGTGATCGCGTTGGACAAGGATACGTCGACCGCTCACCTGAATCCGGTTTATGAAAAGGCCAACTGGGCAGAAGGCTTTGATGTCATCATTCACGATGAATGCTCATCCGATGTCAAAGATCTGGCCATCATCGATCGCATCCTGGAACCTCATCGTCAGGGTTTGCCGGCCGTGTTGCTGCATTGCGGAATGCACAGCTATCGCAGCGAAGGTTATCCGAAGCAGGTGACTCCCTGGTTCGAATTCACCGGCCTGCAATCCACCGGCCACGGGCCTCAACTGCCGATCAATATCAGCTTTGTGGCTCCCGATCATCCTGTAACAAAAGGCCTGGCGGATTGGACGACCGTCAATGAAGAACTCTACAACAACAGCGAAGGCAAGTTGCTGGACACAGCCACCGCCGTTGCCTTGGGCCAGCAGAAGGGTGCTACGGATGCGGCTGTCGTCTGGACCAATAACTATCGTGAAAAGACTCGCGTGTTTGCCACTACCCTTGGCCATAACAACGCCACCGTCGCCGATCCAAAATATCTGGACCTGGTCACTCGTGGTCTGCTGTGGTCCTGTGATCGTCTGGATGAAAAACACTTGAAGGCGAAGTAGTTTCGTCAGACTTTGTTTGGCGTTTTCGTGTCGAAGAGCCGCGTGTCGCGTCACTCGTCCTGTTGATTTTCTGAGACACGCGTTTTTTTCTACTGACGACCTCCAAAACTTCTCCACCGCGCAGCAAAAAGCCCGGGGCCATTTTGTGGCTCCGGGCTTTTTCTATCGCTGCACTTCGCTTACAGCTGCTGAACTCGGCGGCATATGGCTTCCGCCATTTCCTGAGTCCCCACGGCGGTTGGATCGTTGCGGTCGGCCTTCATGTCGTAAGTGACATCTTTGCCTTCTTCGATGATTTCCGCGACGGCCTGCTCAAGCCGTGCGGCGGCCTTGGCTTCACCCAGATGTTCCAACATCAGCTTGGCTGACAGAATCAGAGCCGTCGGATTGACCTTGTTCTGGCCCTTGTACTTCGGTGCACTTCCATGAGTCGCTTCGAAGATCGCTCCGTCATCGCCGATGTTGGCTCCCGGAGCCACTCCCAGACCGCCGACCAGACCGGCACACAGATCGCTCAGGATGTCGCCATACAGATTGCCCATGACCAGCACGTCGTACTGTTCTGGCTTCTGAACCAGCTGCATGCACATGTTGTCGATCAGACGTTCCATGTAGGTGATCTTGCTGGCGTCCAGCTTGTCTGCATTGGCGTCAGCGGATGGTGCCACACCTTTCGCCAGCTCGGCCCACTCGTGCTTTGCGTGGTAGGAATTGGCCACGGCCCGAGTCACGTCGTACCACAGTCCGTCCGTGAACTTCATGATGTTGGCTTTGGAAATCGACGTCACTGATTTTCGGTTGTTTTCGACAGCGTACTTGAACGCGTAGTCGGCAATCCGAGTCGTTCCTTCAACGGACATCGGCTTAATGCTGATGCCGGTCGTCTTACTGCCAGTCGTGATCTTCTTGCCGGTGGCTGCTTCATTGATCTGGCTGATCAGCTTTTCAGTGACGGCTTCGCCAGCTTTGAATTCCACACCCGCGTACAGGTCTTCCGTGTTTTCACGAACGATGACAAGGTCGACGTTGCAGGAGTCAAAAAAGGTTCGCACGCCTTTGTACGTCTTGCACGGACGAACGCACGCATACAGCCCTAGTTCCTGTCGCAGATAAACGTTGACGCTGCGGAAGCCCTTGCCGATTGGTGTGGTGATAGGTGCCTTGAGAGCGACACCATTCGCTCGGATGGATTCCAGCACACTGGCTGGGACTCCACCTTTGGCTTCAATAACTTCGATGCCGCATTCCTGCACATCCCACTGAATCTTCACTCCGGTGGCTTCGACGCACTTTCGCGTGGCTTCTGCTATCTCCGGACCGACACCATCACCTGGAAGAAGGGTTACCTTGTGCATTGTTGCTCTTTGTTTTTCCTGAACCTTGTGGACTGCCCGATTGATCACCGACACTGTTCCTGACGGTATCAGAACGGCCGTTTTGCTTCAACCACTGCATTCGTTCGCTCATTCATGGCATTTTTGCCACTGTGCTGCAAAATCCAGTCGTTTGACTGATTCCTGCTGCTCTTTTTTTTCTCTCGACTGGCCACCTCATGTCCGACCCTTCTCCTCCGGCAGACGATCAGGATACGCTGCGAATCACGCCTTCCGCCACCGCTCTCACGATCGCCGGCTCAGATCCAAGCGGCGGAGCCGGGCTTCAGGCAGATCTCAAAACCTTTCAGCAACTGGGTGTCTATGGCATGTCGGTTGTCACCTTATTGACGGTCCAGAATACTCTGGCTGTCACACGCGTCCATGTTCTGCCGCCTGACCTGATTCAGGAACAGTTTCTCGCTGTGCTTTCGGACATTCCTCCGCGAGCGATCAAAACAGGGGCTTTAGGAAATGTTGACGTCGTGCATGCGGTCAGCGACCTCTTGACCGACGTGACTTGCCCCATCGTGGTTGACCCCGTCCTGGTCAGCAAACACGGTCATTTACTGGCCGATGACTGCGTTGTGGAGGCGTATCGCCAGAAGTTGCTGCCACACGCGTTTCTTGTCACTCCCAATCGCTTTGAGGCCGAACGACTGGCCAATCTTGCACTTACGGATGAAAACAGCGTTTGCGAAGCCATCCTTCGAATTCAGGAATTTGGTGCTAAGTTCGTTCTGATCAAACTGGGCACCGTCAACGGTATGTCGCAGCATATGCTCGGAGTTGGCGAAACAAATTACTGCATTGAGACTCCTGCGCTCCGTCGAAATAATACGCACGGTTCCGGATGCATTCTTGCTGCTGCTATCACCGCCAAACTGGCCCTGGGCGAAACCGATATCTCCGCTGCTGTTCATTTCGGTATTCATCGAACGTATGAAGCCGTCTATTTGAACACTCACCTTGGCCAGGGAATTCATCCGGCCGAAATTCGCGGTATGCGACGGGAGTAATATTCTTTCGCGGTCAACAATTTTTCCGCTTCCTCTACTCGTTATGGTACGTCTTTACACTCAAGTCCCCGCTTTGGCATTTGCCTGCCTTTTCGTGTGTTTGATCAACGCTTAGCCTTTTCTCCGGCTGATTCTAACCCCCGTTACCGCTATGATCTTCTCTGCCCGCTAACCGTTGTCTTCCGCTATTTTTCCGCCCACCATGTCCGATCTCCTGTCCGTGTTGTTTATTTCTCGGAGTCTTCCTGTGAGTTCGTTTCGTTTCGTGTTCATTGCCGCTCTTGTGTCAGCCTGTGGTTGTAACGGCCCGTCGGCACCGAAAGTTGTTGTTCCTCAAGTGACGGTAACGGAAGCTGCCGCAATCAAAACGCTGCTGGAGGCCGGAGCCGCTATTAAAACCGATGAAGGCGGTTCTGCCATGGACGTCAGCCTGCTGAAACTTACTCCCTCGAACGATTTGTTTGACAAGTTGTATGATCTGAAGTCGCTGCGGGCACTCAATCTGGCGGATTCTTCTTTCAGTGATGACGCTCTGCCTGCCCTTGATAAAGTGTCGCTCACTTTAGCGAACCTGGATCTTCGCGGATGCAGTTTGTCAGATAAAGCCACGTCCTCGATTGCTCGGTTCACTAGCCTGAAAGCTCTGCGTTTTTCCGGTAAAAATGGAAAAACCTCCATCAGTGATGACGGGCTCAAGGCTCTCACCGCCTGTAAGTCTTTGAAGGTTCTGGCTCTGGACGATCTGTGGATCGGGACGCCCGGTATTGAAGCTTTGGCTTCGCTGGCGGAACTGGAAGAGCTATACCTCGCCGGCACTGTGGTCGACGATGATGCGGCTAAATTCATCGCTGCTTTTCCCAAGCTGAAAAAGCTGCGACTGGCAAAAACGCAAGTCAGCGACGCTGCTCTCGAGACGCTGTCTGCTCGCACGTCTCTGGAAGAACTGGACCTCAGTGAGAATTCTCTGATCACCAACGCCGGTATGGCACATCTGGCGAAACTCACGTCCCTGAAGAAGCTGAATCTTTGGCGTGTTCAGATCTCTGACGAGGGCGCTTTGCTGCTGGCTTCGCTCACAAAGATGCTATGGCTGAATTTGGATAACAGCAAACTGGGTGACGGTGGTTTGCCTCTGTTAAAGGACATGAAGGCTCTCACTTTTCTTCATATCGGGTCCACTCAGGTTACCGAAGCTGCCGCTCCGGCCTTGTTTCACCTAACCGCTTTAAAAGACCTGAAACTTACTCGCACTGCGATGGGTGCAAGTGATGCTGCCGTCGCGGAACTCAAGACCCACCTGCCCGGCACCTCGATTCAGACGGAGTACGTCGAAGCCGAGTAATCAACCTGTTGTTGATAACCTGTTGATGGGCGATGGCTCTGTCGGACAGCTTCTGCCAGTTGTTTGAACGACGTTGCTCGAACTAGATTATTGCCTTGTGAACAGTCTGCACTTCTTTGCCCAGCTTTTGCCCCGTCTGTCACTCTCTTTTCCACGACTTTTTCACATCAGTGTGGTGACTGTAACTAATTGCTTTCAAACGATTTATGGCTATTGAAAGAGTAGTTATCAACATTCTCTGTTGAGTCTATTAATACTTCTACTTTCAATTAAATCTATTCTTCAAACACAAAGGCCAGCAACGAAAAAGTCCCGAGTGATGTGACTCACTCGGGACTCTTCAAGAGTAGCTCACGTTACCGTGATGAGCTTAACGATTTGCTAAAATTGTCCGTGCAGGCAGATCAGGCTACTTCCCAGCCGGCTCGGTATTCCTTGGTGATCAGCTTCGCAGCTTCCGGAACATTTGTGGCGACGAGGTTGGCGGCATCCCATTCGATCGCTTTGCCGGTGCGGTAGGCCACGTTGCCCAGCAGAACAGTTTCAGTCAAAGCGCCCGAGTAATCAAAGTTGCAGGTCGTAGGAGAACCGTCTTTGCAAGCTTTGATCCATTCGGCGTGATGTCCGATCGAGTTCGGGATGGTAGGAGCCGGTGGTTTGAAGTCGGCGAACTTGTCGGCCGGGAACAGTTTGTATTTGCTGTAGTCGGCGAACATAGAACCGTTTTTCCCGACGAACATGACGCCGTTCGGTGGTACAGACTGGCCAGCGACCTTTTTAGGAATCAGGTCGCCGTCGTACCACGTCAACTTAAGGGCTGGCATAGAACCGCGGGCAGGGAAGTCGTACTTAACGATCAAGCCAAGTGGACAGGTTTCCGGATGAACGGCAGGACCTTCCGCTTCACACCGAGTAGGGTGGCGAAGATCGAGAGCCCAAAACGGCAGGTCCATGTAATGGCAGGCCATATCGCCGAGTGTGCCCTGACCGAAATCCCACCAACGACGCCAGTTGGCAGGATGGTATTGACCATTCGCGTACGGACGCTCAGGAGCGGGACCAAGCCATAGATCCCAGTTCAGGCTCTTTGGCACCGGATCAGCGTTCGCTGGTCTTTCACCGCCGCCCCAGCCCTTGCCAACCCATACGTGGACTTCAGTGACGTCGCCGATCACCCCAGCCCGAATGACTTCAACGACTCTGCGATAGTTATCTTCAGCGTGAACTTGAGTACCCAACTGAGTGACCAGGCCTTTTTCTTTAGCGGCGTTGGCAATCAGGCGAGCTTCAAAAACGGTGTGAGCCAGAGGCTTTTCACAGTAAACATGCTTCCCGGCGCGAATCGCACGAATAGAAGCAGGAGCATGGTGGTGGTCGGTGGTGCCGATGACCACAGCGTCGATCTTATCACCTTCAGCAATCAGCATTTCGCGGTAGTCCGCGTAGCAGCGAGGTTCCAGCTTGTTTTTCTCGGTCAGCATACTCTTTGCTTTGTCGAGATAGTTCGAATCCACGTCGACAATTGCAACAATGTTTTCACTCATCACACCGTTAACATCTTCGGCCGCTCGATTGGCGGTGCCGATGCAGGCGATGTTAAGTTTTTCGAGCGGGCTGAGCGAAGGTTTTGCTCCACTCTCGGAAACAAACAGGGACGCAGAAAGAGCAGCGGCAGAGCCAGCGGCAGAACTTTGAAGAAACGAACGACGATTCGGGGATGGCGTAGCAGCCATGGCGGGAACCTTTTAAAAAAGGCCGAGAAACGAGAGTCACAAGACGCGACGGAGCATCTCAGAATAAACAGAATAGCTAAGGAAACACAATCGGAGCGAGAGAAAACATTAAGAAGTGATGTTCACCAGGGTGATCAGAAATCACTGGAAAGTGATGCTGAAGTGAACACGCAGGACAAAGAGTAAAGGAACAATCAAGCCGCCAAAGGAAGTCGGCGTTCATGAGCGACAAGAATACCTCGCGAGGATCGAGTATCAGTAAAAGCTCAAAGACGACCAGGGAAAAGCGGCGATCAGGAGTGACAGGTGCGATCATCAGAAAAGAAACATTCATCAGCGTTCATTCATCAGCGTTCATCGAAAATAAAGAGTTTAAGACCAGATCAGGTCAAGGAAATGGCCAGCGACAATGGAAGTAAGTGTGATTCTGGGACAGGGTATCGCCGGTTCATCGCTGGCCTGGTGGCTGCACTGGGCGGGTGATGAAGTGCACCTGATCGACCGAAAAGAAGAAAAATCCGCATCAAGGACAGCGGCCGGACTGATCACGCCCTTTGCCGGTAAGCGAATGGCGAAGTCGGCCGATCATGAAACACTGATGAACGAGGCGACAGCGTTTTATCAACGAGTCGAAAACATCGTGGGTAGAAAGTTACTGGAACAGCAACCATCATTGCGGTGGTTTCAGAGTGATCAGGAAAGAGACTTGTTCCTTGAAGAACGAGCCGAAAAGCACGCGGCGGAGATCAAGTTAGAGTACGCGTCGGATGGAACAGTTCAAGGTTTCTGGATGCTGAACGCTGCTCGGCTCAGGATCAGAGATTTCCTGTTCACCACACGCGAATACTTTGCCAGGTTAGGTCACTACCATGTTCAGGACGTTGATCTGAACAAGGACATCAGTGTTATGGCCGATGGAGTGATGGTTCAAGGGGCAAACGTGAAGGGTTCACGATTGATATTTTGTCAGGGATATCAGTCTCAAATGAATGCGTGGTTTCCAGGGATACCAGATGCTCCAGCTCGAGGAGAAATGCTGAAAGTGCAGATCCCGGGTCGTCAGGAGACGGCAGTCGTTCAGCAGAGATATTGGCTGGCACCAGTTCACTCCGATCTACAGCATCCCGATGATCAGAAAGAAACGGCAGACGACGAATACATAATCGGAGCGACCTATGATCGGGTGAACTTAAGCGGACCACAGGATGACATCGGCAGACAGGAATTGACGACAGCTTTGCGTCAGATGACGTCATCGCAATTCACAGTGATCGGCCACTATTCGGCTGTCCGCGCCGCCACAAAAACGCGTAAACCGGTGGTAGCGTTGCATCACGAATACCAACAACTGGCAATACTCAATGGAATGGGCTCAAAAGGCTGCCTGCAAGCCCCAGCCGCCGCAAAAGCACTGGCCGCTTTACTCACTCAAACGACATCACCCGAACAAAACAAAAGTAAGCCGGTATCACTGACCAGGTTGGCTCACAGCATCATAAGGCGAGCCATTCAGCCGGGTGATACAGTGATCGACGCCACAGCAGGAAATGGTCACGACACCCTGTTTATGGCTCAATGCGTTCAGGAACGGGGCAGGGTGTTTTCCATCGATGTGCAACATTCAGCGATAGAATCAACAGCCGAAAAGTTGCGTATGAACGGAGTGACTCAAGTCGTGCAGATCGAAGACGATCACAGTATCGTTCTGGATAGACTGCTGCAAGAATCACAAAGCGTGCGAGCCATCATGTTCAACCTGGGTTATTTGCCAGGCGGCGACAAACAGCAAATCACCACAAGAGATTCTACGAAGAAAGCAGTGACCTCGGGATTACAGCTGCTTTCCGCCGGCGGCGTGATGACAGTGACCGCTTATCGAGGCCATCCGGGCGGACAGGAGGAAGCACGAGCGGTCGACGAGATCGCTCAGGAAGTCAACGTGGAAATCTTCACGGTGGATGTGATACCAGGATCCGAAGAGAACGAAGCAAGTCCGGTGCTGTATGTCTTTCGCCGTCGGGAAAAACAGACGCTTTGAAAAGACGACCCGGAATGTGGCAGGAAACGAAAGCAGAAGCTTACCGAACATCTGCTTTCGTTCGCAGACTCAACATGATCAACGAGAACTTGAGCTGATGCGAATACGACGATATTCCATCTGCCCGCGGTCACCTTCCAGACCGATCGGACCCGTGGCAGGAACTTGAAGAGCGGCCTCAATCACTTCACCATTGCAAGTGCAATGGGCGACACCGTCCTTCACGACAACGACCAATTCATTCCAGTCGCCAGTCTTGTAGTTTTTCAGGTCTTTGTACGGCCCGGCCAGCGGGTAGTCGCGGCATTGCAGCTGGGGCTTGCGAACGAACACGCCACTGTCAGCATTAGGGGTAGCACGGAATTCAAGTTTGAGTGTGATATCGCCCGGGAATTCGCGAGCCGTATAGAGTTGCTGAATACGACTTCCCTCAGCGGGAGTGGTGACGATGAGTCGGCCGTTTTTCGCCAGGTAGCGACCATCGTCCGTGACCGTCTTGCCATCATGTCCCCAGCCAGTGAGATCCTTTCCATTGAACAAGCTCTCAAAGCCAGGTTCGAGCAGAAAATCGTCCGCTTCCGTTTCCACAAAACCGAGTGTCGCCAAAATCGGTCGAAGGGCGCCCGCCCATTTCACATAGCCGGCATCATTGGGATGCAGCAGATCGGGCATCTCTTCAGGCTTCGCATCTCCCTGTCCGTTCGCAAACAGCGACCAGGTATCAATGACAGTAATTTGCGGATCACCTTTAACCGCTGCGAAACACAATTCGTTGATCAGTTTAATCTTGTCAGCAGGACGATTTTTGGTCGCTGAACTAGGGAAAATATTACACAGCACGATAGGCAACTCGGAGTTGTGCTTTTTGAGTTCGTCCACGATCAGTCGCACATTATCCGCAATCGTCTGCGGTTTCGCTTTCTCTTCCAGATCGTTGGTTCCCATCAGCATCACAACACAGGCCGGATTCAAAGACAGTACGTCCTGCTTGAGTCGGATCAGCATGCCTCGAGTCGTATCACCGCTGATACCTCGATTGGCCACCTTCATTCCAGGAAACGCTCCATGCAGATCGTCGCCCCAGCCCTGCGTGATCGAATCACCAAAGAACACTACAGCCTTTTGATCCTGTTCAATTCTTTTGGCCCATGCACTACGTCGTTCATTCCATAGGCTTTTGAACCAGTCATAGCGGCGAATCGGACCAGCACCGGGAAGACCATCGTCGTTGGCCGGCAATTCAACGTTCGGCAGGTCGTCCGCTCGGAGCGGTGAAGAATCGGAATTCCCCAGCAGACTCAAACCAAAGACAGAAAGTGTCACAAACAGACGCAATTGCATAAGTGGGCTTTCAACAGAATCGCAGCGTGGAAGTCATCGACCGACACTCAATTTTCTGATGCAGGCCAGACGAAAATTGGTGAAGGAAGCCAAACGCAATCTAACAGGAAAGCGGGCAGCGACTATTCTCGCGTAATAAACTCGTGCAGATTCAACACAACGCTGCAGACGCTGGTCCACGCGGCAACTTCCGCGGCAGGAATCGCTTTTACGGGCTCGGGAGCAATCAGCGTCGCTTTCTCCGGAGCAGCTACCAGCAGCAGTCTTTGCTCCCGCAGGCAATCAGCGAGGATAAACAGTTCTTCCGGCGACGCAGGTCGACTGAGTGCTCGCAGGACAATTCGGTTAAGACGATCATTATCATCCGCGGCAGGTTCAACAAGAACCGAACGACTCATGGCCTGAGCCGCTTCAAAAAAGACTCCATCGTTCAACAGTGTCAGTGCCTGCAACGGAGAGTTGGAACGATCACGACGCGTACAACTGGTGTTGGTCGGCGGCGCATCGAAAGTCACATACTGAGCAAACGGAGAGAGTCGCTGAATCCACGTATAGAGTCCACGGCGATAGCGATCGGCCCCTTCACTTGTTTTCCAGACGTTGGAAAAACCTTCTTTGGCCACCACGTCAGGCTGCGGGGGAAACACGCTGGGACCACCCACGCGATTTTCAAGAAGACCACTCACAGACAACGCCGCGTCGCGCACCTGGTCTGACGAGAAACGTAGTGGCTGCTGGCGAGCAAGCCAGTGGTTGTTCGGATCAGCCGTGATCAGCTCCGGCCGCGCGGCAGACGATTGACGATACGTGGCCGAAGTGACTATCAGCCGATGCATCTGTTTCACGCTCCAGTCGCGTTCCATGAATTCGAACGCCAGCCAGTCGAGCAGTTCCGGATGACTGGGCTTCAGACCGCGTAGTCCAAAATCGTCAGGCGGATCCACAAGGCCTCGCCCGAAGAACTCCTGCCACATGCGATTCACAACCACGCGTGATGTCAGCGGATTGTCGCGTGAAACCAGCCAGCGTGCGAGATCCAGACGAGTCGAAGCAGGCGGAGTCAGGGACAATACAGCGGTTGTCTGAAGCGAATCACAAGGCTCCGAATTTTGCGGCCGGGAGTCGGCATGTGGAGTGTCGATCTGTGCGGCCAACCACGCAGGAACTCGTGCCTGCACGGCTTCCGCAGGAACTCGAAAATCGCCACGTGTGTGAAGGTGAACAGCACGCGAGTGCCTCTCCTGGCGAATAGTCGGTGCACGCGTTGGCCAGGGAACAGTCTTCTTCAATTCT
>QWOO01000035.1 GCA_003669615.1 Planctomycetota bacterium | reverse complement strand
AGGTTTCCCCGCCGCCCACTGGTTTGGCTATGCAGCATGGCATACAAAGAGTTTCTTGGAAGCCACGGCAACTTATTCAGGAAGCTCTGAATCCAGCCGTACGGATTCTGGCGCAATGAAAAGTGATGA
This sequence comes from Planctomycetota bacterium, assembly GCA_003669615.1. Lineage (GTDB taxonomy): Bacteria > Planctomycetota > Planctomycetia > Planctomycetales > Planctomycetaceae > SXXK01. The sequence goes on along the minus strand of QWOO01000035.1, from coordinate 7,509 downwards.
CTCGATTGGCAATCAAATCCGCTGGCGTTGAGCAGTCGCTGCAAGGCCTTCAACGGAAAATGTGTCAGATGTCGCGGAGGATCCAGATGAAACCAGGCTGGTCCTGCCCATCGCGCCTGCACGCTGGAAAAATTGGGGACCGCGACAATAATCACGCCCCCGGGTTTCAGAATTCGCCGCGCTTCACGTAAGACCTCAGCTGGTTTCGGCACGTGTTCCAGCACATGCCAAAGAATGATGCCGTCAAAGTATTGGTCCGGATACTGTGCTTCCTGCAGAGAGCTGGAAATCCGTGTCTGAACTCGCTCATCAATGCCCTGGACGGCCTGAGCAGAAACTTCGAAACCATGTGTTTCAAATCCGCTGTTGGCAAGAGCACCCAGAGTGATTCCGCGCCCGCAACCGATGTCCAGGATTCGCCCGTGTTGCCGAATCTGACGTCCAATGAACCAGGCGCGGCGCCTTCCAACAAGGCGCACAAGGGGCTCAATGATACCAGAAAACTTAGAGCCTTCGTTGCCGTAGTAGTCCTCGGGATAGAACGAACGAATCTCTTCCATCGTGGGCGTCGGCAGCAGAACACCGAGTCCGCAGTGGACACATTCGACGATCGAATATTTTGTCCCATGGATCGTGAAGCGAGCCCTCCCTGTCCCGGAATGACAGACCTCGCAGGCGGGAATGGTTATTGATTCAGTGCTATCACGAATCGATGTCACGGGAAGGGAGTACAACGCGTGGGCGTTCTGGGATCTCAAATCAGAAGCAGACGAATTGCCGCGGATTTCACTTTGCATCGCCGCAAAATGTTCCTCGTTCGGAGATGGTTTTGAATCAGATGTCATGGTGCCTCCGAAGCCGAAAGCACGTAACGTTCCACGCGGACATTTGGCCATGTCATTTGCTTCTGAAGCTCAAACCCGGCTTCAATCGCAATCTGCTGCATACCAGATAGTGAATTCTGATTCAGATCTGTGTCAGTCGCTGCGGCGATCCAGAACGTATCTCCCGCCTTTGTTTCGGAAAGAATTCGGCTGCGAAACCGGGCCCGAACATCGCCTGGTCCGTCCCAGTGAAACGGCAGACCAAAGCGAGGGTGAGACGCTTCCACATAGAATCGACTGACGCGACATGCCACATATTCCAAAAAACAATCGTCATCCGGAAATGCCAGGACGAGATTGGATTCTGCGAGTCCGCTCTGCACATAGATGGGTTCGCCTGTTTTGGAATGCGTTGACAGAAACAGATTTGCCTCACGCCATTCCGCATCGGTGGGACTGCCCAGTCGCCCGAGTTCCCACGGCAGCAACGGCGACATCGACCATGATCCCGTGATGGCCACAATCGCTCCGAGCAAAGCTCCGGGCCAGTTCACTTTTGCTGTCAGCAATGCACCAATCAAACACGCTCCCGCAGGGACGTAAGCCACTCGGTAACGCGGATTTGCCAGACTGGAGAGATCGCCGGATGCGAGTGCCGCGATGGCGAGCAAAGGCAGCAGCGAACAAACAACCAGAACACCCAGCGAGACCGGAATCGTTGCTGTTGTGGCGTTTTGTGGAGGATCAGTCCGAGGCGTAATCAGTCGAGATGTCAGCCAGCCAGCGGGAAGTCCGAGCCACCAGATGGGTCCCACGAAGTTCCAGATCGGCTGATCGGCCGACATGTAATTCAGAAATGGCCCCCATTCTCGCAGTCGAAGGACCGATGGAATCAACGACGCACAGAGCAGTCCCACGGTCAGCATGGAAAGTGCCCAGCGAGTGACATGTGTCATCGGTCTTCGAGTTCGCAGACTGCGAATGCCGATCCAGCCGGCGGCAAGGATCACGAGCAGCGCCGAGGTATAATGTGTCCACATCAGCCCGGTTGCAGCGAGAATCCATCCCACCGGCCACCGGCGCTGCGGCGAGAACTTGAGCCAGCGCACGGTGCACCACATGACCAGTGAAGCCATCAGAAGCACGAGTCCGTAGCAGCGGGCGATCCGCACTTCATCCACAGCTTCTGGATGCCAGGCAAGCAGCATCGCCGCGATTCCGCCGAGACCTCGATCTCGCAGACTGGTACCGGCCAGATAAATCACGATCACCGCCAACAGGTGGCACACTGCAGAAGGAAGACGAAAAACGTTTTCGGTCTTTCCGAGCACTGCGAGGAAGGCCTCCTGCAACCAGCCGGACAAAGGTGGAATCGCAGTGTAGTTGAGGCTGCGTTCCAGCGTGGTCCCCGGCAGATCGGAGTCGATCATCCAATAGGAGCCGTGTTCGTCGAGCACCAGCGGGCCGGCAGTCAGCATTGGAACCATCAAACCAACACTGCTGAGGCAGGCGATGGCTAACAACACGCGGCCAACGAGATCCCCGTGCGTGGTCCATTGAGCACCGTGCTGGTCCTGCAATACGCTCGATCTTTGGGCCACGTCGCTCAATGTTTTCGCCGTTTACTTCAGACGTGTTGCGATGTCATGCGGTGATGAAATTGTGACGTCATTATTCCAACACAAGTGTGCTGTCGACGCCAGAAATTCTGACAGGATCCCTCGTTATTTCATCCATTCCTCCGGCGGATCAGGCTGCTGCCAGGTGCTCATGCCGCCATCAACATACAGCATCTGCCCGTGGATGTGTTCGGCTCCGTCACTGAGCAGGAATACCGCCGCGCCACTGCAGGCATCCGCTTGAGGAACTTTGCCGTTCGGCGTATGCACTTCCATCCAGCGTCGAAACTTTTCATTTTTCAGGGCCGGTTCTGTCAGCCGTGTCCAAAGCAGGCCAGGTGCAACGCCGTTCACGCGGATGTTATGCGGCGCGAGTGAAACGCAGAGCGAACGAACCATGGCATCGACTGCTCCTTTGGAAGTGTCGTAAGCCACATGGGTTTGCTCCGCCAGCTTTCCGTTAATCGATCCAACCAGAAGCACCCTGCCCTGAATTTGTTTCTCAAACCACCGACGTGCAAAGTGCTGAATGAGGACATACTGCGAATAGACGTTGAGTTTCAGAGTCCGATCGAAAGTGGCAAAATTCATCTCGAGAAATGGCTCATCAATGAAAGTTCCGGCATTGCAGACCAGCGTGTCGATCTCAGGATTCAGCTTCAAAGCCTCCTCGGCCAGTCTTAAAGGCGCTTCCGGCATAGGCTCCGCAAGATCGCCGGTAACAACTGATGCTGGACCGGAACTCGTGCGGCACCGTTCAGCAGCCAGGGCGGCCGCCTCGTGAAAACGAGTGCCGTGCAGGATGACGGATGCTCCCGCGTCACGAATTGCGATCGCTATTTCAAGACCGATGCCCTGTGTGCTGCCTGTGATAAACGCATGACGACCACTTAACATTGACACGTATTATCTCCTGTTCAGTGCATGTTCGCTGGATGGGTTTGCAGATGATGGAAGCGAAAAAATGTTTCTGAGGTGCTGTCCGCATGAGCATATTTGAAGTTTGACTGTTTTGTAGCGGCACTGGTCTGATACTGTTCCCGCTCCGACTTCCGGATGTCTAGAATTGTCGAGAGTTGGAACGTCAAAATGCAATCGGCACACCGCCCCTTCGCGGAAAGCGAACAAAGCTGCTCTTGTTTGTTCCATGTTATTTATCGCGTGCCTGAACACGAAACAAGGATTGGTTACATGTTGTCGGATGACAAACGCCGGGCAGTCGGATTCTGGAGCGTGCTTCTGTTACTACTGCCAGTCCTTTCACCGTTTTCCCTTCAGGCCGGTGAACAAGCCCGCCGCGAGGAGATCGTTTCTCGTGTACGCGATGACATCGAATACTTTGCGTCGGATGAGTTGGAAGGGCGAGGTATTGAAACTCGCGGGATCGAACTCGCGGCCAAACGCATCCTGGCAGAATACGAGAAGTTTGGGCTCAAGCCTGGAATGCCGGATGGTAGTTGGAGGCAGTCATTTCCGGTGACGTTGGGCGAAGTCACTGTCGCTGATTCGACAAGCGTCGTGATTGCCGGTCCTAACGACGCGAAACTGGTCCTGCAGATTGGCAGCGATTATCAGCCGATTCGTCGGGGCACAAACGGGTCTGCTTCAGGAGCGATAGCGTTCATCGGCTATGGCATCACTTCCGACGCGGAACACTATGATGACTATGCCGGGATGGATGTGGCTGGCAAGGTGGTCGTGTTGATTCGTCGAGAACCGCAAAACTATGAAGGTGGTGCGTTTCAGGGGCAGGGGACGAGTCCAGACTCCTACATTGATCGTAAACTGGCATTGTTGAAACAGACAAAGGCTGCGGCCGTATTGTTTGTCAATAATCACGCGAGTGCTCCCACACCCGACACAGATGAACTGGCTGATCCGTCCAGTTTTGGCAACGATGGTCAAGCAGTGCCCTTCGTTCATGTAAAGCAGGCGGCGATCGACAAACTTCTGCAGGTATCACCTCTGCAAACTGAGGATGGCGCATCTTTGAAAACGCTGGAAGAAGTTGCCCACTACATTGATCGAACGTTGAAGCCCGTGTCTCAGGAACTGAAAGGCTGGTCAGCAGAAGTAACAACAAATTTTGAAGCAAATTCTGTCTCGACCGACAACCTGATTGGCGTCGTGGAAGGCGAAGGTCCGCTGGCCGACGAAACGATCGTGATCGGAGCCCATTACGATCATCTGGGCTTTGGCGGATTCGGTTCGCGCACTCAAAATCGAACAGGCGAAGTGCATAACGGCGCCGACGACAATGCGTCAGGAACAGCGGCTGTTGTGGAACTGGCTCGCAGAATTGCATCCGGACCCAAACCTCGTCGTCGGATGGTCTTCATCTGCTTTTCCGGTGAAGAACGGGGTCTGATTGGGAGCAATCACTACGTCAATAATCCGGTGTATCCGCTGGAAAACACAGTTGCGATGCTCAACTTTGACATGATCGGCAACCTGAAGGACAATCGAGTGGAAGTGAATGGCGTGGGAACCGCTCCCGAGTTCCCTGCCATTGTCAAAGCTGCTGATGAAGCGACACCGGTGGATATTACAGTCATTCCGGGTGCGTTTGCTGGAAGCGATCATCTGCCGTTCTATCAACGAGGAATTCCGGTGATGTTCTGCTTCACTGGAATGACCGACATCTATCACACACCTGATGACGATTTCAGAACGCTTAACATCGAAGGTGCGGTGACCGTGATCGACTATTCCGAACAGCTGCTGCGCGGAATTGATGCCCTGGAAGAACGTCCGACATTTGCGGACGGGGAAAAAAGTGTTCGCCGACAATCGGTCGCTCGAACGCCATTTTTGGGTGTGCAGCCAAACATTGCTGAAAGCGGCGCCAACGGAATCGTTTTACGAGGCGTGCGTCCGGATTCTCCTGCGTCGAAGGCCGGCCTTCAAACCGGAGATGTGATTTTGAAAATTGGCGACATGCGAGTCGATGGTTATCAGTCGCTTGTCGATGTAGTGACGGCATCGAAGCCCGGAGACAAACTTATTTTGACGATCAAGCGGGGCGAGGAAGAACTCGCTTTGGAAGTCGAACTCGGCGAACCTCGTCGTTGATCTGACTGCCCTTCTTCTCTGCCAACGGCACACGCGATAGCCGCAGACATCAATGATGTTGTGACGCACCGATTCGAACTGTGCACCGATTCAACTCTAAATGTCAGGTTGTCGAACGTTGCATTTAGACGTTGTATTATCTGCCCTGCCCCGCCAATTTCCCCACCTCAAATAAAAGGTTTTGCTATGTCCGGTCCTGAAATCGTCGAGCGACAGGTCTACATCAGTGGCCGAATGGTGCCTGAATCCTCAGCCACCATTTCTATTTTCGACAGCGCTATTTTGCTCGGCGACTGTATCACCGAGTCCACTCGAACGTTTCGGCATACCCCCTTTCACCTGGACGATCATATCAATCGGCTTTACAAGTCGCTGAAAGTGTGTCGAGTCAATCCGGGTCTGACGCCCGAGCAAATGACGGCGGCGACTCTGGAGGTGCTCGAAGCCAACCGGGCTCTCATGGGCCCCGATGATGACTGCTGGATCGTTCATAATATTTCCCGCGGCTTGATGAAACCGGGGCCGAGTCCTGCCCAGACGAATCCAGCCACCGTGATGATTTTCACCAGTCACATGGATCTGCGAGGCTGGGTGAAATATTACACGGAAGGCTGTCATGCGGTGACATCCTTCAGCCGCGCGATTCCTGCTCAGTCGCTGGACGCCAGAATCAAAAATCGCAGCCGGCTTTTTTACACGATGGCCGATACTGAAGCACGACTGATGGATCCGGAAGCTCAGGTCGTCATTCTGGATATTGATGGCAATGTCTCAGAAAACAAGGGCGGAAATATCTTTGCGGTCGCGGATGGAGTACTGAAAACTCCATCACTGGACAATTGCCTGGCCGGAATCAGTCGGCAAACGGTCGTCGAATTGGCGCTGCAGTTGGGCATCCCGATTCGTGAATCCAGTCTGCAGATGTATGACCTGTATACGGCCGACGAAGTCTTCTTCACCAGCACCCCGTATTGCATAATGCCGGCCACAAAATGCAATGGGCTGGTTGTGGGCGACGGAAAAGTTGGACCGATTACCGCTCGACTTCTTGCTGCCTGGAGCGAACTGGTGGGCATGGATATCGTCGGACAGGCGCAGCGTCAGATTCAAACATGAGGCCGCCTTTTCTGTTTGTTCGCATTTCAAATTCATCCATCGGTACTGACGGCAGATCCTTCAATGAGTGAACCGACGATCCAGAACCTGTTTGATTTAACCGGACGAGTCGCTCTGATCACCGGCGGTTCGGGCTTCCTCGGGAATTCCCTTTCGCGTGCTCTTGCGGAAGCAGGAGCCAGTGTGGTCGTGGGCAGTCGGGATCTCGAACGAGCACGCAGTGTGACGGATGCCCTGCCCTCGCCTTCCGGTGCCATCCACTATCCCGTCGTGCTGGATCAGATGGACGAAGCATCGCTGAACAGCGGATTTGACGCCGCCGCGGCTGCCGCGGGCAAGGTCGATATTCTGATTAACAACGGGCAACAGGGGCACCCGGTCGATCTGACGAATATCACCGCTGAACAGTTCAACAAAGATCTGCAGAACACCACCGGCTACTTTCTGCTGGCTCGCCGCCTGCGCGACCACGTGGTGTCAAGATCTGCGTCGGGCTCGATCGTTATGATTGGTTCCATGTACGGAGTCGTGGGCTCGTATCCGGACGCGTACGAAGGAATCTGCGTGGCCAGCCCCGTTCAGTACCATGCTCTGAAAGGCGGCATCGTTCACATGACTCGCCATCTGGCCGTCTATTGGGCGAAGGATAATGTGCGAGTCAACTGTCTGAGCCCTGGTCCGTTCCCTTCTGCAAAAGCGCCGGCCCAGATGGTCGAACGCCTGAAAACCAAAAGCCCGATGAATCGCATGGGCCTGCCTCACGAACTTAAAGGTCCTCTGCTGATGCTCACCAGCGACGCCGGCAGCTACGTCACCGGCCAGAACCTGCTCGTCGACGGTGGGTGGACGGCGTGGTAAGGGAGACGAAGGTTTTCAGT
>QWOO01000292.1 GCA_003669615.1 Planctomycetota bacterium | reverse complement strand
TGCCATGGACGGATCTCAAAAGTGTCTGACGAAATGATGTCACAACCCGGAACGCTGAAAAACGCTCTTCTGCGTTTTATTCGCAGCAAGGGAGTGGTGAATCAGTCGGCGAAGGAAAGTCTGGACGCCGAATGGAAACGAATCGTGGGACCGGAACTCGGTCGCCGCAGTACCGCTCGGAAAGTTCGGGACGGCGTTGTGGAAGTGGTGGTGTCCAACAGTGCGACATTGGAAGAGCTTCGAGGTTACATGCACGAAACTGTGCTGGAACAAATGAAGGTCAGCCTGCCGCAGTCAGGGATTCGATCGATCCGTTATGTGAGAGCAAGATGATTCAGAACTCCTGCGGGAAATTCTGAGTCTCCGTGTTGAAGTACCGATGGCCCGGATCACTGAACGGCTCTGCCTGTTCAGCGTGGGCTGCGAATGAACAGAAGAAAGCGAAATCGTGTCTGAAGCGACTCCTGACAAGACCTATGATGCCTCCGATATCCAGCATCTGAAGGGGATTGAAGGTATTAGAACTCGTCCGGCGATGTACATCGGCGATACCGGAGCCCCCGGTCTGCATCACCTGGTATATGAAGTTGTCGACAACAGTATCGACGAGGCCGTCAACGGCTACGCGTCTGAAATCCACGTGCAGATTAACGTGGATGAAAGTATCTCCATTGTCGACAATGGACGCGGCATTCCAGTCGACGTCGTCAAAGGTGATGGACGTCCGGCTTTAGAGGTGGTGCTCACGGAAATTCACGCGGGTGGAAAATTCAACCGCGAGAGTGGTTACAAAGTTGGAACCGGTGGGCTTCACGGAGTCGGTATTACCGCCGTGAATGCACTCAGTTCCTGGCTGACTGCCGAAGTGCGACGCGGCGGGTCCACATGGTTGATGGACTTCGAGAAGGGCCGTCGGACATCTGAACTGCGTCAGTTGGGCGGTGCAGATTCGACAGGAACACGTCTGACATTTTTGCCTGATCCTACGATTTTTTCCGAAACGAAATTTTCGCTGGACACGCTGACGCGGCGTATGCGGGAGCTGGCATTTTTGACGCCCGGTATTCGCATCACGTTGCGAGATGAGCGAGTCGATCGTACAGAAGAATTTCACTTCGAAGATGGACTCGTCGAATTCGTGAAGTTCCTCAATCGAACGCAGACTCCGCTCACGTCCGATGTATTTCGAGTGCTTGGCGAATCGGACGATGTGGTCGTCGAAGTCGCGATGCAATACAACGACGGTTACACAGAGAGCGTGCTGACTTACGCCAACAACATTTTCAATCCGGACGGCGGAACACACCTCAGCGGTTTCCGCGCCGCTCTGACTCGCACGATGAACACCTATGCCAAGGCCGGCAATTTGTTTAAAGACGTCGTGCCTGTCGGTGATGACTTTCGCGAAGGACTGACCGCGGTGGTTTCGGTTCGAGTACCGGATCCCAAATTTACTTCGCAGAACAAAGTGAAGCTGACCAACGGCGAAGTCGAGGGCGCTGTTCAGGCGGTATTGGGCGAAGGCTTCAATAAGTATCTTGAAGAGAATCCGTCGATCGCGAAGAAGCTGATTGCCAAGGCGATCATGGCCGCGGAAGCTCGTGAAGCCGCTCGTAAGTCGCGCGACATGGTCCGCCGCAAAGGCGCGCTGACGACCGGTGGATTGCCGGAAAAATTGCGAGACTGCCGAAGTCGCGATCTCGAATCCACAGAGCTGTATCTGGTCGAAGGTGATTCGGCCGGTGGATCGGCAGACACTGGACGCGACTCCAGCATTCAGGCCATTCTTCCTCTGCGAGGTAAGATCCTGAATGTCGAAAAGGCCCAGCTTGTCAAAGTGCTCGACAACACGGAAATAATCAACCTCTTTCGAGCCATCGGCCTGTCTCCCGCGGGTGGCGAAGATGAGATGGACATCAGCAAGCGACGTTATGGCAAGATTATTGTCATGACTGACGCCGACGTTGACGGCAGCCACATTCGTACGCTGCTGCTGACCTTCCTGTTTCGCCACATGCGAGACCTGGTTGCAGGCGGTCATATTTACATTGCTCAGCCACCACTTTATCGCGTGATCCAGCGTAAACAGGTGCGTTATGTGCAGACTCATCAGGCCATGATGACGGAACTCATCAGCCTGGGCATGAGCGGCACGCGGCTGACTGTGAAATCCGACAGCACCATGTTCACGGCGGAGGTCCTTCAGAAAGTCTGTGATCTGGTCAGCCTGATGGAAGCACCGCTTGAACTGCTTGAACGCCGCGGCATCGATATTCGCTACCTGCTGAAATACAACGGTGGCGAAAAATCTCGGCTGCCTCGTTATCGTGTTCTGTCCGGGGACGGAGAGAAGTGGTTCATGGAACGCGATGCGGCGGACGCATTATTAAAATCCCTGCTGCCACCCGCTCCGGCAGAACCGCTCAACACCGACGAAACGGCAACCCCTGCCTCGGCCCCTGCTGCACCTGTACCGGTGACCTCCGGACCGCCGGAGAAACTGGCGCAACTGGTAGACCTGCATGAAATCAAGACACTCAACGATGTGTTTGCGCAGCTGAAGGATTACGGTTTCTTCGTGGCCGACTTTACTCCGGCCGGCGTGCGAAATGCAGAACCGGTATTTCCGTTTGTGCTGGAACGTGACGACGAAACCGTAAAGATGACAAGCCTGCGAGACTTGTTGGCAGAGCTTCGCCGCCTGGGTGAAAAAGGTCTGACACTGACACGCTTCAAAGGACTGGGAGAAATGAACTCCGAAGAACTTTGGGACACCAGTATGGACCCGGAAAAGAGAACGCTGCTTCAGGTTCGTATGGAAGACGCGGCCGCCGCCGATGAGATCTTCCGGGTCCTTATGGGCGATGCCGTAGAGCCGCGTCGTGAGTTCATCGAGAAACACGCGCTGGATGTGAAGGAACTGGATATTTGAGATTTCAAATCTGAGATTTAAGATTTCTTAAACCGACGAAGAGCGGAATTTAGTTATGGTGTTTTAAACGATGCCGGGATGACGCGTCGGGATTGATTGGCCGCCATACGTCGACAATCCCTGCGCAGCTCTTCCAGCTTTTCGTCGCCGGGAAATTGTTCGTTGCACCACGCGAAATGGTTTTCGGCTTCGGCATATTGCTTCTGCTCGAGCATGAGCAAGCCGAGTGCTCGGCGAGGTGGTTCGGCCAGGGGATCACGTTTGATTGCCACGTTTAACAGTTCTTCACACTGATCATGAATGCCGGCTTCATACGCCGCGCGATAGGCGTCCATCAGCAATTGCGCGTGCGACGCTCGGTCTGAACCGGGGATGCCTGCCGACTGTGGATTCTCGCGTTCCACGGAACTCGCAATCATCCACGAAAGCTTTCGCACGTCAGTCGGACGGCCTCGTTGAGAATACACATTCAGCACTTCATCAAGTTCATCCAGTGACGGGCTGAACTGTGTAAGAACGACATCCACTGATTGGTTCGCCGACAGCGACTGGCAAATCTCCGTGCGAATTTCGGCGCTGGAATGAAAGGCTTTCGCCAGAATCGGCATGGCTTCCAGAGTTCGGCCTTCCGTCAGTAACTGCAAACCTACAGTCTGCAGTGTGCGAGGTGAGTGCGTTCCTTGTATCAACGTTTGTGAGATAAGAGCGTCGTGCTGACGATCCTGGGGATCTCGCAGAAAGTTGGTCGCCACAACACATCCGTACGCCTTTTCGCCGATAGGGCAATCACGCAGTGATCGACGAGCAAACTCGGCAGACAACATGGGCAATCGCATGTTGGTCCCGAAGGCTTTCTTCAGAAAGCGATACATGTCGTTCGTCGACGCGAAGTTGGACGAGATCACTGTTTCGCGAATCTGCGACAGTGTCATACAGTTTTCGCTCTGCGATTGCAGCATTTCAAAAAGCTCGCTGCAACGCAGAGCCAGATGCAGGTTAGCCTCCGCCTGACGCGGATTGGCTCGCAGTGACGCCAGCAGCAAATCGATTCGAAGGCGAAGAGATTGTTTCTTCGAAGCAAAAGTGTGAGCCGTAGTTTGTTGTGAAACACTGGAACCAGCCGACGAATTTGTTTCAGGATCGGGCGGCAGGGCGAAGTCGAGACTGGTCAGCAGCGATTCGGACTCAGCGATGTTGCTTCCAGCGGCCTGTGAGACCATGGAAGAACTCGTCGCGTCAAACTGTGCATTCAGGTATTGAAACCACAACCGCTCGCCCGTCACGCGATTCGCCAGATGGGGCTGAACTCGACAAAACAGCAGCAAGCATGCGGCACCTGTCGTAAACCAGATGACGCGAGGAATTCGGAGGCCCTGATTCGGGCGAAAGCCGGAGCAGATTCGCAGTCCGATCGTGCCCAGCACAATCGTGGAAACCACAATTGCGGGAGCGTACCAGATGAAATCAACAACGGCGTGAACAGTGCCTCCCGCCAGACTGCCTGAAACAGCCGCCAGCGCCGCGATTCGACCGGTGTGGTTTTCTCGAACGATATAGATTCCGAATCGGCTGAGCAGGATCAACAGCCCGGCGATCAGCAGACCCACACCGCACAGTCCGGTTTCCATCGCCAGATGGATGTAAGAACTTTCCGCGTGCGAAAAGGAGACACCTGGAAACCTCGCCAGGTCTTCCATGTAAACCGGATAGACAAAACGATGTGAGCCCACGCCAGTGCCGGTGACGGGGAACGCTTTGATGGTTGCGATGTCGGCCTTCCAGATTGAACGACGAGCATTCAGGCGATCGATTTCATCTGCATCCGCGGAAGCCAGTTGACCGATACGGTCCTCGACTCCGTCGCCCCCAAACCCAATGACGCCAACAATCGAAATGCACCCCAATGCCAGTACTGCGCCGGCAAGAGAAGATTCAACGCGGCCGCTTTTCCAGAGAGTGGCGAGACAAATGCTGCACGCGAGTCCCGCGGCAATCATGCCGCCTCGGGAAAGAGACAGCATGATGGAAACGAGAACGCAACCGGTTGCGCAAGTCAGCAGTAACATCCGACTGCTGAGCAGTTGCCCAAAGGGATTTGCCTCGGCAGTTGTTCCCGAGCGCATGGCCGGATGACGTGAAGCGTCCCGATCGCGACGGACCAGCATCCACCAGATGAGTGGTCCCAATGACAACGCCAGAAACTGTGCAAAGTGATTTCGATTCGTGAAAGCGCCCTTCAGCACTTCACGAGTCCCTGTGAACGGGTGACGATAAAACCAGAAGAACCGGTCGTTGGACGTGACAAGCTGAATGATGCCGAAGCCCGCCATCAGTATTCCGGAGATGGCAATCAGCTTGAGCAGGTAATGGCAGTCTGCGTCCGTTTGCAAACGCTGCGATACGACAACGGCGATGATGCCATACGATAGCAGCATCAGCAGGGCATGTTGTGTTTCCGTTGGGTACAAGCTGGCTGTGGACCAGGCTGCCGAAGACTCTGTAGGAGGCAATGCCTGGGTCTGTGACCACGAAGGCAGAAGTCGCTGATACTCGGGCGACAGGCTGTTCAGCAGCGAAGCCGGCAGGGAAATCGTTTGAAACCAGACCAGCAACAGGCCGGCAATCAAGAGCGGTTCCAACGCAGTGAAAACCAGCCGGCCACCCGTGCGCGCTCGATGCACGCACCAGACAAATCCCAGGGCTGCCGCCAGACTGATCAGGATTCGATGGCCCCACGCTTCGCGGCCTCCCATCACAAACGGGAAAACTACGAGCAGCAGCACGAGAATCGCGTCAACGATTCGCAGCAAAAAGGAGTGTGAACGCCACGAACGTGGGGTATCAAACGGAATTCTTTTCGAATTCGCGATGTTGAATGCACGAAAGAATGGGCGTTCGAACATAAGTCAGCTCGCCGTGTCGGGCCGTCTGCCTGCGAAGGGATGGAAGAGATCAAAGCTGCACTGATTGGAAAGCGACTCGCGTGGTTGTTTGCTGATCTTGATTGCGGGGAATGTGTCTCTTCGAGTAATCACGCGGCGTTCTTTGTTTTGTCGTCAGAGACATGGCGCACATCAGTTTCCGAGGAGTGCAGCGGCAGCGTTTGGACCCCGTCGCGGTCCGCCGGATCATCGTGACCGTAACCATATCCATAACCGTAGCCATACCCATAACCGTAGCCACCAGAATCTGTGGCGGTCAGATGATTGACCACAATTCCGAGCAGAGAACAGCCCAGCGACTGCAACGTTTCGGCCGCTCGAATGACCATGCGACGACGGTCTTTATCCGGACGAACGACCAGCACAACAGCATCCACAAGGCGGCCAACAATAGCCGGGTCACTGACGGCCAGGACTGGTGGAGCATCCACAATGATCTGCTCGTAACGCGTTTCCGCCCAGGCCAGCAGATTGGCAAACCGATCACCGGCCAGCAGCTCTGCAGGATTGACCGGCCGCGGACCGCAGGAGATCACGTCGAGACCTTCGACAACTGTTACTCTGAGATTCTGGCTGATGGATGTTTCAAGATTGTCCGTCGAACGCAGCAGTCGAGACAAACCGAAGTCGTCACGAAGGCCGAGCAACGTGGACAGGCCCGGTCGACGCATATCGGCATCAATCAGCAGAGTACGACGTCCGGACTGAGCGAAGGCCACGGCGAGATTTGATGAAACTGTCGTCTTGCCATCGCCCGGTTCCGTGCTGGTGCACACGAGTCGCCGAGTTTCCTCGGGAGAGAACTCGATACTTGTCCGCAGTGCACGAAACGCTTCGACATCTTTGGAATGTGGTTTCAGGTGTGACAGAACGGCCTCAAAACCTGCGCCGGGAAGTTGTTCCAGACGAGGGATCATGGACAAAATCTGAGTCGATAACTGTAGCTTCAGTTCTTCCGGAGTACGGAATCTGTCATCCAGAATATCGAGAACCCAGATGATCAGCAGTCCGCCGGCCGTCCCGACCATCAGCGACAAAATTCCGACGATCGCCAGTCGTGGTGACACGGGACGAGTGGGCACAGTGGGCTTGCTGGCAATCTTTGTTCGAATGAACGTGTCTTTATTCAGACTGATTCCGTCGGCATGATTTTGGTAATCACTTTGCTGCGTATACAGACGTTCGATCTCGCGGTCGACGTCGGCGAGGCGAGTCAGAATCTGCGTCAGGTTTTGAGCTTTGACCTGTTCAGATTCCAGGCGTGCAAAAATTGCGAGTTCGTTTTCTTCGTTCTTCTGAAGCTGCTGATTGATGTACTGCAACAGACGCGGCCCAAGTTCGTTTCTCGCCATATCCTGCATACGCTGCTGTTGAAGCATAGGCAATTGCTGCAGGTACGATTCTTTGACAAGGATCTCGTCGTTGATAGCTACGATCCTGGGGTGATTTACGCCATACTTCAGGTTCGCATCACGCAGTCGAGATCGCAGATCGAGAAGCTCCTCATTGATGCGCTGCACATGCAATGCATCCGAACTGCCCAGACCCATCGACTGTTCAATTAACTGCCGGCCTGCAGAATCCAGAGCTTCCATTGCAAACTGAAGGATGTCTTCCCCGTTCGCGATCGCTCTGTTCAATGATGCGGCTCTCGTCCGCGATTCTTCCGTCGCTCGACGAGCCTCGGAGTATTCCGCCGCAAGAAGTTTGATCGTCTCTGACACAACACTAAGACTGTTCGTTTTGTCGCCGGTATCTACCAGGTCGG
>QWOO01000064.1 GCA_003669615.1 Planctomycetota bacterium | reverse complement strand
ATTCGGTGGTCCCGCCAGCGTTGCCGCAGATCAGGGCCTTGTGCAATGGCCCCGGATTCTCGCGGCTCTGTGATTCCACGCGAATTCTACGGGCATTCGCAGTTTGGGAAAGAACGGTCGGGCGAATTTCGACACTCGATTCAGGGATTCCCGAAACAAACTGCCCGTGAAGCAGGGGTTGACGCGGTGTCAACGCCGCTCAACCCGTGTGCCTGCAGGAAAACGACCCAATTCGTAGGGTGTGACAAGCGAATACGCAGGCACACCGTCTGCTCTTTGTCAACGTGGCTCAAAACGGTGTGCCTGCGTTCGCATTCGCTCACTTGTCACACCCTACAGGAGAAAGATTCAATTCGTAGACAAGCGAATGCGCAGGCACAACATGGATCTACGTCGTGTATTCCGAGTTCAGCCGAACGTATTCCTGCGTCAGGTCGGATGTCCAGAATCGCACGGCCTCTTTTCCAGAGCATGGCCCACCGGAAACCGAGAGCTCCAGATGCACGTCGCGCTTGCTTTTCAGTTGCTTTGACAGAGCCGCAGCGTCAAAAGAAACCGGCGTGCCCGCAAGATACACCTGCGTCCCGTTGATTCGCAGCGAAACGAACGCGGTATCAAAATCGACATGCGCATATCCCGCGGCGGAGACGATTCGGCCCCAGTTGGGATCGCCGCCGGTGACTGCCGTTTTCACCAATGCGCTATCAGCGATCTCTTTGGCCATGCGATAAGCCTGGTCCCGAGTTTCCAGGCCTGAGACATCAATCGTGATAAAATGATCAGCACCTTCAGCATCTCGAATAATACTTGTCGCAAGGTGCTGGCAGACCTGTTGAATCCCAACGCGGACTTTTGCAAAATCGACTTCCGATAATGGTCCGCCAGCAGCACCGTTCGCCAGCAGCAGCACGGTGTCGCTGGTGCTCATGTGCCCGTCGACGCTGATACAGTTAAAGGTTCGATCGACACCAAATCGCAACGCGGAATCGCACTGCTCGACTGTGAGCTGAGCGTCCGTCATCACCACGCCCAGCATCGTCGCCATGTTCGGCGCGATCATGGCGGCTCCTTTGCAGGCTCCGGAAACCCGCACTGTTCCGCCGGAGATTTCCACATCGACCGACGTGAGTTTTGGAAACGTGTCCGTTGTCATCATCGACGTGGCAGCATTCAGGAAATGCTGATCGCTGGCACCCAGGGAGACCACGCCATGCGGAATACCTTTCAAAATGATGCCCATTGGCAAAGGGACGCCAATGACGCCCGTTGAGCACACAGAGACGGACTCGTTATCGCACCGAAGCTGGCTGGCCAACGCGGCCGTCATCGCCCTGGCATCTTCAATCCCGGGCTCACCGGTGGCGGCATTGGAGTTTCCCGAATTGATAATCACCGCGCGAGCGATCGTCGTGGGAACTCGCTGCTTTGAAACAATCACCGGTGCGCCACACACGCGATTGGTGGTAAAAACACCCGCGGCCGTCGCATCGCGATCCGTCACAAACAAGGCCAGATCCGGCTTCCCACTTGCCTTAATTCCGCAGGTCGTCCCTGAGGCCAGAAATCCCTTCGGCAGACTTGCCTTCTTTTCGACAGACACAGAAAAATCCTTTCACAAACACAACTGATGAATCAACTTGAAGAACCTGCGGTACGAATCTTTGGCGATCAAAACCGGGGATCAAATATCAGCAACTCAGCATCCCCATCCGCTGATCAAGTCCCAGCATCAGATTCATGTTCTGAACCGCCACACCGCTCGCCCCTTTAATCAGGTTGTCAATAGCGGCGAAGATGACCAGCTGATCGCGGTTGAATCGAACCGTGATGTCACAGAAGTTCGTGTACGACACATCTTTGGTGGTTGGGATGTGATCAACGACTCGAATAAATGGCTGGCCCGCGTAGAAGCTGCGAAAGATGCTCAGCAGTTCGGCTTGAGTGTGCTGGCCGATGAGTCGTGGATAAATCGAACAGAAGATTCCTCGATCCATAGGCATCAGGTGAGGATTAAACGCCACCTGAACTTCGGAACCGCCGACATCACCCAGTACCTGTTCAATTTCGGGCGTGTGTCGATGTTTTCCGATGCTATAGGCCGTGACGCTTTCGTTGCATTCAGAAAACAGATTCGACAGTTTTGGTGTCCGCCCTGCCCCGCTGATGCCGCTTTTGGCGTCAATGATGATGCCGGTCGGTTCGATCACCTTTGCGGCCAGCAACGGAGCCAGGGCCAGAATGGACGTGCTGGTGTAACAGCCGGGATTGGCGACCAGTTCGGCCGCGGGAATCTTATCCGCGTAGATTTCCGGCAGGCCGTAGACGGTGGTGCTCAGCCGAGTCGGGTCGGTATGGACGTGCTCGTACCAGGTTTCGTAGACGCCCGGGTCTTTCAGGCGATAGTCAGCGCTGAGATCCACAACTCGGCAGCCGGCGTCCAGAAGCTGCGGCACGGCTTCCATGCTGGCGGTGTGCGGCAGGCAGCAAAAGGCGATATCGCACATCTTTCCGGCCTGTTCGGGGGAAAGGTTTTCGCAGCGAAGATTAAACAGCCCGGTCAGCGACGGATGAATTGAGCTAATGTGGAGCCTGGAGTCCTGGCGCGTCGTCGCCGCCACGACCTCAGCCTGCGGATGTCGAGCCAGAATCTTCAACAGTTCAAGAGCCGTGTATCCCGTTGCCCCAAGAATCGCCACGCGTGCCATGTGAGTGTTTCTGTTGACTTTGAAATGGGTTCAATTTGAAAACACAGTATAGGACACGCAGGATGACGGACAAGCACAGACAAATTCGCCAAGGAACACGGGCGTAGTCGCGGATTTTGGTAGATCCTCCTTGCCGAGGAGGACTTCGCGGCTTTCCGCGACCTGTGTGCACCTTTACCACGCTCTCGAGTCGATACACTGACGCCTGTTGCACACAGGGTTCGCCTTGCGGCGAAAATCCTTTCCGGCAGAAAGGACCTACTGACAATCATCCGCAACTGCAGCCTTGGAACACGCTCTTTGCAAACGACTGCGCGCTTTGTCGCAGAGAAGCCAGGATGTCATTGATTTATTTTTGCACAGCCGCAAGTCAGGGACTGCATACATTTGGCACTGGAATCATTAATGGGCGGACAGTGAGTGTCAGTCAGATAGGTACTGTAACTCCGGAACTGCCAAGGGGAAACAAGAGCGGACAGGCATTGTAAGAGCAGAAACACGAAAGACCAAAAGAGCAATTCCGGCCAGCCCACAGCGTCAGCTGTGCGGGTTTGCTTTTCTTGTCCGTCGACCGGGCACTTCGCATTGCGACATTCAACATGCATGCGGCGGTTGCTGCTCAGGAGATCTATGCGGGGCGTTGTCATCCAGGTGAGCGTCCCTTCGCCGTGGTCAAGCAGGCGTTTGGTGCTCGCAGCTTTCTGCTTCGCGGCCTGAAGCATGTTCGGCAGGAATGGCGTTGGCTGGCCAGCAGTTTCAACCTTGACCGCCTGATGAGTCTCATGCGGAGCCGCGCTGGCCCGAAGGTGACAAATTCAACGTGACATTCCAGTTCTCCCTTCACCCTTAACAACCAGACCTCCATGTTCATCGCCGCCTACATTGCGCGCGGGGGACCGGGGGATTTCAGTCACAAATCCAGAATCTCCAGTTACTTCAACACGCCGGTGAGCCACAGGCTGTCGATACGCCGCTGCTCGGCAGCGAATCGGAGGTGTGCTTAATGGATCTGGCTGCTGTAGCCCGGGGGCTGTACAAATCCGAAATCTCCCGCAAAATTGTCACTCGCTTCTCAAATTGCCCCACAGTCGCCATCATATCGATCTTCTGGAGTTCCCGCACGGATCTGCTCACGAGTCCTGGCTTCAAAGCCGATGACGATCGGACGATTTGTCCAGCAGATTTTGCCGAAGGATCCGCGTGCAGCCGGAACTTCAGATTTAAGCAACAGAGCCCAGTGTTTCTTCAAACGTTGGGCCTGTGACTAGCATTTCCCAACACTTTACTCCCACTTTTTCAATCACTGCTACAGTGAAAACTCCGGGACTGAGCCGCTTTTGACGCTGCGTTACTTCGGCCCTGATGCTCAAGCCAAGGCACCAAATGTGGGGGATCATAAGAAGAAGAAATAACCGATAACAGAATGACCAATCAGCTGCCGTAGAGGCGTGGGTGGTGGTGGATCGACAGTCTTCTGATTTTGATCTTGAGAAACGGACTGCCGCCTTCGGCGAATCTGTGATCGAGTTCTGTCAGACGGTTGGGAGGACGGCCATTACAAAGCCGCTCATTAGTCAGTTGGTTCGTTCTGCATGCCGCGTTGGTGCAAATTATTGTGAAGCGGATGAATCGGCGACAAAGCGCGAATTCCGATATCGGATCAGCCTCTGTCGCCGAGAAGCCCGAGAGACAAAGCACTGGTTACGAATGTTGGTGGCAGCAAGCAAAGAATCGGCCGAAACGGCAAGAGTCCTGTGGAAAGAAGCCGACGAACTCACTCGCATCTTTGCAGCCATCTACCCCAACAGTTTCCCCGAGTCCTGACTGCGATTTCATTGGTCATTTTTCATTAGTCATTGGTCATTCTTTCTGAAAGGTCCCACCTCGATGTCTCAAGCTCCTCTGAAACTTCATAACGCAATGTGGCCAGGTCTTGTTGGTAAAGGAACTGGCGAAGGCCAGGAACCGCCGATTAGTCTGGATCACATGCTCGAGCTTTCCGCAGCGGCCAACGTGAACGGGGAAAAGTTTGACGGAATCGATTACTTCCTGTTTCACCCTCACACCGATCCCGATGCCAGCGAGTCTGATCTGCGTCATATCGCCGACAAGATTGCCTCGCATGGGTTCAAGGTTGGGTCGCTGGTTGCTCCGATCTGGCCGGGCACGGTTGGTGATTCTGCGATGGGCACGCCGGTTCAGCGAGCCAAGTTTATCCTTGCTGTGAAGAAGGCGTGTCGCATCGCGAAGATCTTCAATGAGCACGGAGTTCGCCAGTACGGAGTCATCCGCATTGATTCGGCGGAGTTCGGCGTGAACAAGTGGCGAGAAGATTCAGTTGCCAACACAAAGACGATTGCTGCGACGTTCCGAGAAGCGGCGATCGTCGCAGCCGCTCACGGCGAACGCCTGGCAGCCGAAGGCGAAATCTGTTGGGCCGGTATGCACAGTTGGAAGGACATGCTGAACCTCCTCGAGACAGCTGATATGCCTGGTTCACTGGGCTTCCAGTGCGACCTGGCTCATACCTATCTGTATCTGCTCGGATACAACGCACCAGAATGTGCGCTCGTCAAAGAAGGCTACACCGACGCGGAATTCTGGTCAGCCTACGAAAAGATGACAGACCAGTTGCGACCATGGACAATTGACTTCCATGTGGCGCAGAACGACGGCCATGTTCACGGGGCTGGTTCGCACGACAAGACGGGCAAGCATTGTCCGGCCGACGATCCAAACGGCAAGCTGGACATCGTGAAGTGTGCTGGCTACTGGCTGAAAGATGCGGCCGAACGAGGTATTAAGCACATCTGCTGGGACGGCTGCATGTTCCCGAATGCCACCCTGGAAAATCCAAAGACGTGGAACACGATCCTGGATACCATGATCAAGGTTCGAAATGCACAGGGCTGCGCGTAACAAAAGCCGAGAGCGGAAAGCCGGTAAACGCAGAGGAGGCTCGAATGAGGATGGCAGGGCTGAGGGATCGGACGAAGCAGTTCGCGCTTCGCATCATCCGGTTATCCGCGGCACTGCCAAAATCGAACGAAGCACAAGTGATTTGGGAAGCAGCTACTGCGCTCCGGCACAAGCGTGGCGGCGAACTTTCGAGAAGCGTCAAGAGCACGATCCGATGCTGAGTTCATCGCAAAGCTGGGGATCGTTGAGCAGGAACTGGACGAATCGCTTCTCTGGATGGAGTTGCTGGTTGAATCGGAGATCGTCGCGTTGGCACGAATGCAGGAGCTAACGACCGAAGCAGACGAGCTCATTCGAATTGTCGTAAAGGGCAATTCTCTCAACAAAACGGAATGCGAAGTAAGGCGATCATCGGCTTTCCGCTTTCCGCTCTCGGCTTTTGATAATTTAACATACTGTTTCACGTAAGAAGGACCCACACAAGTGTCAACACTGAAGCCCCTCAACATTGGTCTTGTCGGTTACGGCTTTATGGGCCGGACTCATACGAATGGTTACAAGCGAGTCAACGACTTCTTCCCGGAGCTGAAGCACCGTCCCGTGCTAAAAGCCATCTGTGGACGCAGTGAAGATCAGCTGAAAGCCTTCGCTGACCAGTGGCAGTACGAATCGATCGAGACGGACTGGCGGAAACTGATCGAACGCAAGGATATCGATGCGATCGATATTTGCACGCCGAACAATTCCCATGCAGAGATCGCCATCGCAGCAGCTGAGGCCGGGAAGATGGTGCTCTGCGAAAAGCCACTGGCGATGAATCCCGTCGAAGGCCAGAAGATGGTCGACGTGATTGAAAAAGCGGGCGTGGCGAACACCGTGTGGTACAACTATCGCCGCGTTCCTGCAGTGTCGCTTGCGAAGCAGCTCATCGACGAAGGCCGTCTGGGGCGCATCTTCCATTATCGAGCCAACTTCCTGCAGGACTGGACGATCAACGCAGATCTGCCACAGGGTGGCGCTGGACTCTGGCGACTTGATTCCGCAGCCGCCGGTTCCGGAGTGACGGGCGACCTGCTGGCTCACTGTATCGACACCGCGATCTGGTTGAACGGTTCCATCAACAGCGTCACGGCCATGACGGAGACGTTCGTCAAAGAACGCAAGCACACAGCCACTGGCAAGCTGGAAAAGGTCGGCATTGACGATGCGTGTGCGTTCCTCTGCCGATTCGGAAACGGGTCGCTCGGTCTGTTCGAATCGACTCGCTATGCACGCGGTCACAAGGCGCTCTACACGTTTGAAATCAACGGCGAGAAAGCATCGATCAAGTGGGACCTGCATGACCTGCACCGGCTTGAGTACTTTGACTACAGCGACGATTCGCTGATCCGAGGCTGGCATCAGGTGCACTGCACGGACGGCGACATGCCCTACATGGGCAAGTGGTGGGTACCGGGTCTTCAGATTGGCTACGAGCACACTTTTGTGCATCAGGTTGCCGACTTCCTTGCCAGCCTGGAATCGGGCAAGCCGTGCAATCCAACCTTCCGCGATGCCCTCGAAACCCAGAAGGTTTGCGAAGCCGTCCTGGACAGCGCGAAATGCGGCCAGTGGAAGGAAATTGCGTAGCCTGACTCAAACTGGACGGCTATACTGACCGAATAATCAGAAGCGGCGGTTGAAGGGGATTCCTTTCAGCCGCCGTTCTGCTTCGTAACCGCTGACGATTCAGGATTTTCGCATGGAACACAGGCGAGAAGTCTGTGTCCTCAGGTTTACTTTTGCGCTTTCGAAAGTCTTTTTGACTTTCCTTCTTGTTGTTGATCAAAGATTTGTGTGAGGCCCGCCATGGAACGCCAACCTATTTCCCGTGAAGGTTACGACAAAATCCGCGAAGAGATTCGCGCGATGGAAGACGTCGACATGCCCGCTGTCACAGAGCGAATTAAGACAGCGCGCGAAGAAGGCGACCTGAAGGAAAACGCAGAGTACCATGCGGCGCGAGAGACTCAGGGTTACCTGCAGGCCAAGATCAATCAGCTGAAGTCAAAGCTGTCCAGTTGTTTTATCGT
>QWOO01000150.1 GCA_003669615.1 Planctomycetota bacterium | reverse complement strand
TTTCATCGATCGCACAGAATTCAGCAAACGTCCCCTGGCGACCAGCCAAACCCTGATTGCTGCCCCAGACGCGATCTCCAACATTGAACTGCTGACAGCCTTCTCCGACCGCTTCGACAACGCCGGCAACATCACAGCCGATGACATACGGATTTGGTAAATTCGCTTTTACGTTTCCGCCGCGAATGTACGTGTCAATCGGATTCACCGCCACCGCTTCCATCCGCAGCAGAACCTGCCCGGCTCCGGCAACAGGCTTTGGCAGGTCTCCAAACTGAATACAGTCCGCGGCCCCGGTGGATGTGATGTAAGCAGCTTTCATGGCACTCTTTCGCAGACTGTATTAGGAAGGCTCAACAATAATCAGAGGCAGCAAACCGGCACGCATCGTCGCGTGAGCCCATTGACCAGCGTTTGAAACGGAATCATCTAACCATGTCGATCCGATATTCAGGCGGACCGCACGTGTACCATCCGCTCGTTGCCGGAATCGTCTGTCACATGCAACGGCTGATGGATGGAGTTGACTTTGACCATCGCGAGGCCATGCGAGATACCATCCGGCCGCAGGATCACAGACGTCAGCGTTCCCGCGGTTGTGCCGTCAGTTGTCTTTAACGGACAGCCGCTTGCAGACGCCACTTCGCACGGGCCAGAAATCTCGACGACACGCAGAGCCCGATTGACGTGGCCCATGGCGTCGAGCCGCGCGATAGGTTCCTGGCCGAGATAGCAGCCCTTTGTATACGAAATCGCCTGGACATTCCGTTCGGCCTCGGGAGCCATATTTTCGGAGGCCATGTCGCGGCCCATCAACGGATATCGCTCATCGATTCGAAGCGATTCGATTTCGTCGTTCGACAACGCTGAGACGCCGGCTGCATCCAGCCGGGAGCCAAGTGCCGCCAGTGGACCCGCGGGACCTGTCAGAAACAGCAAGGGTTGTTTCGCCCAGGTGACCAGCAACCCGGTGACAGCCGTATTCTGTTCCGCCTCGCCAATTCCGAAGCGAATGCTCAGTGTCTGATCCACCGCAGCTGCAATCGCACCATCCGACAACTCATCACCGCCAATAGCCACCTGTTCCGCACGAAGGGCCGTTAAAACATTTTCGTCCGCGTGGAAGCACAACGTTGCGGACGTTGGATCGTCAGCAACGATCGCCACGTCCTCGGTGATGATGTAGCGATTCAGATGTTTAAGCAGCGCGGCCGGGTCACCGGGGCTGATCCAGATTTCATGAGCGTCCTCAAAAGCCAGCACATAGCCGTGTGCCAGGATGCGAGCCTTCACGTCAGTGAAGAAGGCTTCGCAGGCAGAACCCGTCTCCAGCGCCTTGATGTTGTTCGTGCAAAAATTATGCAGAAACTTTGCCCGGTCCCGCCCCGATGCCAGCAGCCGCACAAATGAAAACGCGTTTTGAACAACAGGCATCGGGGACTCACGAAAAACACGGTGTCGGATAGTCGCCTTTCGCTCCGCGAAAGCAGCGTTTACCTTCGCTGGTTTCGCAGAGCGAAAGGCGACTATTTCAGAAGTGAACCTTAGGTCTTAAACGAGTGGCGTTGGATTGCTGCCAATTACTGAGCCGCCTTTGCAGCGGCGGCTTTGGCGATTTCTTCCTGAGCGGCCGAGAGTTCTGGGTTTGGAGTGCTTTCGCCTTCAACGTCCCCACGAATCCACTTCACGCCTTCTGTGACGGAGTCGATAAATCGAGGATCGCTCCATGTCGCTTCGTTGTGGCCAAGATTGTTGAAGTACACTCGCCCTTCACCATATGGCTTCACCCATGCGACAGGAACATGGTACGCAGCAGATGGCTTGCAGCGTGACATGTCGAGACTCATCAGGACTCGTACTTTTTCCGGCTGCCAGTTCTTGTACTGGTAGATTTCGTCTTTAATAGTGAACTCTTTGCCGAACGATTTCATCGTCGGATGCTCAGGCTCATGGACGTTGATGGTGACGGTGTCGCCCGCATTCCAGGGATGTCCATTGAACGTTCCACCCACCATGTCCCAATACGGCTGATAGTCACCATAAGTGTCGGCTGCGGAGTGAAATCCAATGAAGCCGTGCCCTTTGGCAGTCAACCACTCTTTGAAAAAGTAATCACGGTCGGCTTCAGCGATTGGTAGTGAACCGGTTGTGTAGAACATCACGATGTCGTAATTCTGCAGGTTCTCTTTGGTGAAGTCGGACGCGGCGTCCTGAGTGCAGTCGACGATGAAGAGGTCCGTCTTCTGTCCAAGTTCAATCATCGCAATTTCTGCGACGGCAAGTTTTTTCGCAGGCTGATCACCTTCGGGACGTCGCACACTTCCGTGGACAAAGCCCTGGCTTTGAGTCAGCATCAGAATGCGGGACTTGGTTTTCTCCGCCGCATGAATTGTCGGTTCGGTAACAATGCCGGCCAATACAGCGAGGCAGAAAACAACGTTAAGAATTCGCACGGAGATTCTCCAATGAACAGCGGTGGGAAGCAGGAACCGCAGACACGCGGCAGGCATAAAATGCCCCAGTCAGGATGATGATCAACACTTCAACACTTCAACACAGTCACATTGTTCACTGTGCGGTCACGGTTTTCCAGGGATCGGGCTCTGTGAATGGATCAAACAGCGAAGCCAGTCCCGCTTGAGCCAGTTCCGGACCTGACACAAACCTTCCAGGGCGAGTCCAGGACTGCAGTGTTTCCGGAGGGATGCCGAGCAGTGAAACAAGTAACGCATCCACCTGCGTTTCCAGTTCCTTGAAGTGCCGAGCCCATTCGGTGGCTTCTTCCAGCCGCACATCTTCATCGGACTGCCATCGCATGGGATGAAACAGCAGAGTGCACTGACTGGTGACAAACCGCTTTTGACACGCCGCGAATGGAATGAGTGCCGCTGACGAACATTCGCCCAGCACAACCCCCGTGACTCGCAGGCGTCGGAGACGGATCAAAGAACCGAGTGCCAACCCGGTGTAAACGCTGCCGCCGCACGAATCAAAATAGATGATTCCACGACTGGCTCGAGGCACCTCTGTCATCTTCTCAATCAGATCCGCCTGTCGTTCGGACAGGTCTCCGCAAATGGACAACTCCCACGGCGCCGAGGAATTTTTTCCGGCTGGTTCCCGCCAGAAAGGCGTCGGGGAGGACTTGTGAACTTTGGCTGACTTTTCTTTATTCATCCAGGCTGGCTTTCAGAGAAAATCGGAGGCCGCCGAAATAACCGGCCACCGTGCATTCTCCGAGTCTTATCAAATCCGTGTGGGAACGAGAAACGTTCGCGTGACGATGACTGAAGTCAGTGCTGGCTCGGATCTCGGTGCTGTCGAATTGAAGTGTGAGTCGCGGGAGACCTTCGATAATCGCTCAGGATGCCAAAATCGCACCAGGCACGATCAAATCTTAAAGGTTGACCACGTCGCCATAGTGGGCCCGGATAACTCAGACCGCACTTGCCATCACATCAGAACGCGTTCGGCCGGGAAAACAGAGAATCGAGCAGGCTGGGCAGGCTGCTGGCGGCGACTGTGGGTTTGGACGCCGCCGCGGACGCAGCCGCGGAAGCCGACCGATTGACCGTTTGAGTGGTCGAAGAACCGGTCGAATTGAGGGAACCGCCGGTGGTTTGTTCCCAAACATCTGTGGTACCGAGTGGATCGCGAACACCATCGACCGGGATCGTTCGGCCACCAGGAGTAATCACAACGACCATCTGCCAGAAACTTCCAGAGCCCGTTGTGGAATTCGCGAGCGATGCCAGGAACTGACGAGAACTTCGCAGCCATGCAGGTATCTGAGTGGATGATGTCTGAGCGGTCACAAGCGTCGGCTTAAAGTTGCCAAAGTCCACGCGTGTGATCACCGCACCGGGTTTGACAGCCAGAACGGGATTCTTAGCGGAATGAAGCAGAGACATATCACGGTAATAGCTGATGCCCGGGGTTGCGATCCATGTCCCGACCAATGGACTGCTCGTCGTGACAGACTTGCCATTCCAGCGGTACAGTTCTCCCATTTGAGTGATGTAGTACCAGCCGGCCGTTCCTTTGAGCCAGCGTTCCTGACCGCCGCCGTAGCTTTCTCGCAAGCCGCCCGACAAGGTCAGGCCCAACGACACGTCGAGCCGGTAAGCTTCCGTAGCCCCGGGCGATGTTGCAGAGGCACTCTGCAGCCAGCCTTTCGGAAGCACTTCGCGAACGGTATACGATCCGGGTGCAACATTCTCAAAACGGTACCAGCCACGCTCCGCTTCGGCCTGAATCACACCGTCGCCGTTGCGGTCCATATCGCGGGAAACCGCAGAACCAACAACCTGACCTGACGCATTCACAAGTTCGAACGAGAACCCGTTCATCCACGGCTCTGCCACGACATCCGAAGTGCCGAGCAGAGTTTCCGGATTGTACCAGACTCGCGAATCAAGACGTTCAACGACGGTCCCGGTGAGCTGTCCGGCCTTGCCGCTCCATTTCGTCAGAGCACCATTGGGCGTCAAAAAGTACCAATCCTTCGTGCCCGCAGCCTGATACCAATACTCTTTGCCGCCATAGGAATTGTAGAGCGATGTCCCGACTGCGAACTGCAGCTTCAGACGAAGCATCGTTTCAGATTCACGCACCCCGTTAGCATTTCTATCGTGCCATTTCCGACCTTCGACAATACCGGGTACCAGTGGCTCTTCGTAGGTGATTTCCAGGCGAGGCCTTAACGCCGCGTTGCCGGACTCTCGACTGACAAAGGCTTTGATATTACCGGCCAGTTCTGATGACTTCAGCATCCATCCAAAATTGGTGGAGGATTCATCCAGCCAATCCTGCACGTCATCGACCATCTGAGAGCTCGACCATTCATAGGCCCCCAGCTGGTGTGCCTGCACGCTGGCCGATGCACTGCGAAAATCTCCGCCGGGCGTTTCCCAGGCGAGACTGTCGAAACGCGAAAACAGCCACGTGGCATCGCCGGCTGATCCATCCGCCCCGACTAGTTCATTGCCGGACGCATTGGAAGTACCTTCACCCCACGTCTGCAACAAGCGATGAACTCCGACTGCCGCAGCGCCGCCCATCGTTTGGCTAAGATTCATGGTCAGTACGACATCAATAATCGTGGAACCATCGGGAATGTTTGCACTGGCGATATCAAAGGCGAGGAGACCTCGGCGAGCCTCTACTGATCCGTAATCACCACCGGCAACGATAAACGCGCCGCGTCCGTTTGACTGATCCCCAGCGGACATGTCGTAGATCGTGTTATCCTGACTGGCCGACAACTGCACTACGACCGCGCTTAGCAGACTGCGAGCTTCCAGAATTTCTAAGGCCGCGGCAGATACGCCTGGTCGCGCTTTTCGCCGACGCGACTGGTTACCGGAAGAAGTTCGATCCCAAATCATCTGATGATCCTGTTCCGCACGCAATATCAGCGAGCCCCGCGAATTATTGACGATTCCCGCTCTTGATTCAATCAGCAACTCTCGTTCAGACAGCAGATCGTTGAAGGTTTCAGTTGTTCAAAAATGCATAAACAGGCCGTGCAAAATTCACCACCATGACGCACGTTCGAGTTTTTTCTAACATCCAACTCGCCACCGTTACGAATCGCTCGGAGAATCCTCGGGATTGAGCAAAGCCTGCACCGAATCTCCCAATTGGATGATTCCCTCAGCAATCACAATGGCCGTGATGCCGCCATGCCCCAGCATTGCAGCGTATCCGCCTGGCCCCAGATTCTCGTCCATTCGCGAACATGGCGGGCAGCTTCCCAATCCTTTTAAAATCGCTGTTCCAATTCGAAACTGCTGATACTTCAGAGCAGCAAGGTTAATGCCGGAAACGACCAGATTTCTCCGCAGCTCGTTCGGAGCCAGACTTTCGCGCCCCAGCAGCGTGGCAACCACCGGCAGATGTTCGGCCTGAATCAGAGTGACCTGACGCCTGGACGAACGCTTTGGCCGGCAGTGATAGCCGGCCGCCCAGTCATAAAGCTCGGTGGACTGGTATGTGAGTCCAGTCGCATCTTGTCGGCCGAAAGGGCCAGCGAAAACCGCGAACCGATTTCTGAATCAGTTGTCGCAAACCAGGTTTAAGCCTTCGAGACTCAAATAGCACGACGGTGACACGACGGCCCGATGCAATTTCGTATTTCGGACGTGCTGAGGGCCGAAGCCGTTTTTTCCTCTGAGGCTGTCTGTTCCCGGCTTCGCGAGATCAGTATTTCTCACGATTTTCCAAATCAGGAAATGCGATAGAAATGTGTGCACCAACCAGTTCGCCGGGCTCTGTTAATCGTCAGTTCCAGACACTGCTCAGGCTCGCCGAAAAACTACCAAAACGCGAAAATTTCCGAGCCTCAGCCTTGCTCTGAGCCCCCTCAGGAAAGCTGTGCCGAACTGACACAGGCTGCCGGATTGGAAAGCTTTGCCCCGGACGCAGAAAAAGCGCGACGCGAAGACCTGCAACGTTGTTCTGTGCAGGAGTTTGCGACGACCAGTTTCGCTCTCCGAGTTTGGTCGAAGTGCTTGACCGTCTGGGGATTGCGGTTAGAATTGCTCGACGCGGAACGAAGCTCATGAGGAAGCCTTTCGGGCGTCGAAACTGTGGGTTCTGCAGGGAAGCTACCAAGACAAGGGTTGATGACGGTTGCGTGGTGTGTGGCATCAGGTGGCAGACGAGTCCTGCAGTGACAGCTCTGTTGCGACATCAACTCACGCGTCCAATGAAGATCTTACAGTGATGTCGTTAGTCGTGGAATGCTCCTGGAATTGAATCCTCAGTGGTCGAGCGACATCAGTGCTCCCATTGTTTTCGATAGTCGTTCGCAGCCGGTTTTGAGTTCAGCGTTGATCGCTGCGCGAGAGAGTTGTCATTAAGCAGTACAGGTTAAGTCAGACGCAGGTCAGTAGCGAAGTGGTTCCGACAGTTTGACGGAGCGCTCTATCGGAGTTCACTGTGGTTCAGGGTTTTGGTGATGACTTCAAGGAACTTGTGCGTTCCAGCACCAACCTCGTGGATCTGGTGTCGGAAACAGTTTCGTTAAAGCCCATTCATGGTGGGCGTGATTTTGTGGGGTTGTGTCCTTTCCATGATGACAAGAATCCGTCGTTCCATGTGTATCCGGATCGACAGACCTATCGGTGCTGGGTTTGCGATCAGGGAGGAGATTGTTTTCGTTGGGTGATGGAGATGGAAAAAGTTCCGTTTCCTGAAGCCATGGAATCTCTGGCTCGTCGAGCTCGTCTGGAAATTCCAAAACACAAGCGGGATGATGCGACTTCAGAAAATGGTCACAGAAAAACCGATTCGCTCGCGGTTGTTGAGTGGGCGGTGAATTTGATGCATCAGGCGCTGAGAGCCGGCCCTAAGGCGGATAATGCTCGGCAATACGTGAAAACGAGAAAGCTGTCGGAAGATACTGTGCGTAACTTCCGACTGGGGTATCACCCGGAGGATTGGAATTGGTTTTTGGAACAGGCTCGTGGCCGCTTTACTCCGGCGCAGCTGGTGGCGGCCGGGTTGATTCAGGAGCGTAATAACGGTCCGGGATATTTTGACAATCTGGTCGGTCGTCTGGTCTTTCCTATCATTGATGAACGAGGACGACCGGTTGCATTCGGAGGACGAGTGTTGCCGGGTGGCAACATCGAAAGTGATGCGAAGTATTGGAATAGTCTGGAAAGTGCGATCTTTCACAAGCGTCGCACTTTGTATGCATTCGATCGGGCTCGAGAAACAA
>QWOO01000173.1 GCA_003669615.1 Planctomycetota bacterium | reverse complement strand
TCTCCCCGCCATCGCCGCTGCGTGTGTAGATCCGATCGATATGAACCATAACTTACGAAACTCGCGTGGCAAAAGGGGAAGAATTCGGGGACTCAGGCAAAACACGCCCGGGACTATAGACCGCTGCCGACGTATGACAAGCCATGAGTCGCCCGACAAGCATGCGTCCTCGAAAAATTTGTCGCGACCAATCGTCACGGCACGACATGCACCATCATCAGGTCATGCGTCTCGCCCAGCCAGTTTGTGTGGCCGACGATGATGAGTTTGCTGCCGCTCCGCAGAACGTCGTTTTTTCGACCCCACGAGATGACATACTGAAGCAGCGCATCTGCCGATTGCTGCACAACCTGATTCAGGATTGGCGTCACTCCCCAATACAAGCACATGCGTCGCGCGACATCTTCTCGGTCAGTAAAAGCCAGCACGGGAACTTTGCTGCGCATGCGAGATAGCGCGAGCGCAGTCCGGCCGGTGACTGTGGCCACAACGATCAAATCCGCCTGAAGGTATTCGGCGGCAGCGATTGTTCCACGCGTCACGGCTTCGGTAATCGGGCGTGCTCGACGATCTTCATCGTCACGCAGGTGGGCGGGATCCGCAGAGACGACGAGCGATTCGGCTTCAACGGCAATGCGATCCATCATTCGGACGCACTGCAGTGGGTGGGCACCAATGGCGGTTTCACCTGACAACATGACAGCGTCGGTTCCATCAATCACGGCATTGGCCACGTCCGTAACTTCGGCACGTGTTGGCAGTTCATTCGTCTGCATACTGTCGAGCATCTGCGTCGCGGTGATCACTGGAATACGCAGTTCATTGCAACGACGAATGATGAGCTTTTGCAGAATGGGCACACGGCTGATTTCCGCTTCGACGCCCAGGTCTCCGCGAGCCACCATCACGGCATCTGTGGCGTCAAGAATATTCTCAAGATCGTCAATGGCTTCGGTCTTCTCAATCTTTGCGACAATCAGCGGCACGACCTTTGGATTGTGCGATGCAATCAGGCGATGCAGATCACGAATGTCTTCTGCCTGTCGAACAAAACTGAGTCCGATAAAATCGATCTGATTCTGCAGTGCCCATTCCAGGTCTTTGCGATCCTTTTCAGTCACGCTGGGAGTGCTCAATGCGACGCCAGGCAGATTGACACCCTGACGACTTCGAACCTTGCCGGATTGAATCACCAGACAACGAATCCATCCACCGTTCGAGTCCTTCTCTACGACAACCATCGCGACCGTTCCATCCGCGAGCAGGATCCTGTCGCCGGGCTTCACGTCGTCAATTAACGGTTCGTAAGTGCAGGTCAGGTCGGTTGGGACATCAGACTGATTCCCCCGGATGAACCGAAACTCGGCCCCTTCGTTACACTGCACTTCGTCGCCGACGATCGCGCCCAGTCGAATCTTGGGACCTGACAGGTCTCCCAGAATTCCTACAGGACATTCCAGCTCGGCGGAAATGGTACGAATTTTTAGCACCAGCTCCGACAACCAGGCGTGGCTGCCGTGTGCGAAGTTGAGGCGGAAAATGTCCACACCGGAAACCACCAGCTCTCTCAACATTTCTGCTGATTCACTGGCTGGTCCGATCGTCGCAATAATACGAGTCTTCACAAGCTTCTGACGAATGACAGCTCGGCTTGACGAAACCGTGGTCATGGTGTGATTCCTGAGACCCTGGTTGCGTCCACGGGCCTGCCGAAAGTGAAATTCGTAAAGCGACGTTCGTGTTTACAGATGCACCGGAATAAACCGCTGCTGTTCATTCAGGCCGGCCTGTTCCGGAGGATTTTGCCACGGAACTTCCTGCTTGCGCACTGTGCATTCCTGAACAATCTGTTTGAATCGCTTCGTCAGCTGAATCAACACGTCTCGTTCCGAATTGCCTTCTGCGACGATCTCCGGGAGATTCGCCACACGTCCCCGCAGGCGGCCATTCGCGGCCGCGGCCGACAGAATCACCACACAGTTATACACAGGCACCGTCCCTGGTCCCGTATTGCAGGTGGAGTCCGGAAGCTGTGGCAGAAAATCAGATGGCATCTGGCAACTCGGTTGTACAAATCCTCGGAAAACCACATCGCGTACACCGTTGCTTTTCCACGCTTCCGGTGCACGAGATTTCGCGCAGCAAAAACACCGGGCGATTCAAGGGTATCGAATCGCCCGGTGTTGGAACAGTGCAGACGAAGAGGGAGAGGCTTCGTCAGAGGCTTCCGTCTGTATGCGATCGCATCGTTGCGGCGCAATTCAGGCCCGGTGAAAGTCGGGCTGAACGTCGAGCCGGGCCGGAAATTGTGTGAATCAATAGGTAGACAAAGTGTCCATCATGACCATCTGCTGGCTGTTGCTCTGAGGTGCATAGCCACTGACGGTAGGAGCGACAAAGGCGGCCTGAGGAACACCGGGACTGTAGAGTCCGGCAGAAGGATAACTACTTGGAGCCATAGCTCCACAGGCTCCACTTTGACAAGGAGAGCAGCCGCCGCCGCCTCCATAAGGTGCGTAGCCACCACCGCCGCCACATCCATGGCCAAGCAGGCAGCAACCACTCAACGAGCTAACCATGAGCAGGCCAGCACAAAAGCTTGCAAAACGAGACATCAGAGAGCCTCCTGTTTGTCACCGAGAAGTCGGCAACAGGGCGGGATGGGAACGCGTGATTTCCAGAAGATCAAGCACGGCAGGATTGCGGTATTCCTAACCACGATTGAAGTGCGGGGAAATCAACAGACATTCGAGAGGAGAGAACGAGAGGAGATTTAAACTGCAGGAACCGCAGTTCGAGTGAGAGGGAAGTTAGAAGAAACCGGCAGAACACGTCAAGCCCTTTTTCTGCTGGCAATAACAGCGTTTTCGCCATTTCGCTGGTGATCAAAAAAAACTTTCTGAAGAAATCGACTCAAGTTCCTCACGCAACGTAATCGGATTGTTTGGCACGTTGCGCATCGCATCCTTCAAGAACACGTCAGGATTCACGAAACCTTCGACTGTGAAAGCACAGCCGCCAGACGGATGGCCTCAATCATTCCGCTTGGATCAGCCATCATGTTCGGATTCCATGCTCGATCAAACGCGGTGCCATGAGTCGGACTGGTGCGAACGATTGGCAGGCCCAGTGTCACGTTGACCGCCAAGTCGAAGCCGATCAGCTTGACTGGAATGTGTCCCTGATCGTGGTACATGGCAACAACGCCGTCGAACTCGCCGCTGATGGCGCGCCGAATCAAAGTATCCACAGGCAACGGACCCACGACGTTGGAAAAAGTTTGCTGGCTCCGCTGAACGGCCGGTTGAATGAGTCGTTCTTCTTCGTCCCCGAATAAGCCGTTCTCGCCTCCGTGAGGATTCAGGGCACACACAGCAATGGCCTGCCGCTCGCAGCGGATACGTTTTAGAAAATCCGCCATCAAATGTACGGTCTCGGCAATGTTATCGATGCTTAGCAGAGATGGAACCGAGGCGACGGATGTGTGCAGCGTCACGTGAGCAATGCTGAGCCCATGTCCCGCAGACGGAGCGTGCGTTCCATTGCTGCCGATCGGACGGACCAAAGCACGCCAGCTGGAAATCGCGAATTCTGGCAGGTGCAGCATCATCGCAAATTCAGACACTCCACAGTGAGCTGCCAGAATTTCGGTATGGCCCGGATAGTGATGATTGGCCAGATGCAGAGCTTCTTTATTCAGTGGGGCTGTTGCGATCGCGTCCACAAGATTCGCGCGAGCGATCCGAATCGCCGCGGCCAGATACTGGAATGCGGCGTCCCCCGCGAGTGAGCTTACGACGCATTGTGGAGCGGAAAGAACCGCGTCACCGCATGGATTCCAGTATGGCTGAAATCCCGCGTTCAGAAGCTGCGAAACTTGTTGGCGAAACTCATTTGCATCAGTCGCTTCCGCAGCAATGGGACTCAGGGATAACGATACGTTGGCTAACTGAGCAGCGTGCTCAAAGATGCGGGGATGTCCGATCAACACGCACTGACAGGAAGGCGGAAAACGCTTGTCTGCCAATGAGCGAACAATGATTTCCGGACCGATTCCGGCAACATCACCAGCAGTGACAGCGATAAGGCGACGGCCGTCCATAGGTCTTTCCACAACTATTCCAGATTCGTCCTGGGGGTTCTGTTGTATGTACATAAAGGGTCGGGAAACTGAATCTGATAAAGCCTGCACCGGGTTGAGTTTCCTGTTGGCGTCCGGGTCTCTACCCGCTCATTTTGACTTTCCGCTGCGACGACTCAAGACGGTAACAGCGACAAGCACAAAATCAATTCGGCTGCAGTGAGGATTAACTCAGTCCATCGTCTTGCTGTTTTTTGTCTGTCCCTTGCCGGGAAGGCAAATAAAGCAGCAGAGCCTGAGCCGCTCCTTCCGCGGGGAAACAACCGGGAGCAGAATCAGCAATGATTCTCTTCAGGGGGAAACGACCGAGAAGGAGCGCTCTTTTGAGAGACCCACCGGCGGTAATTTAGTCCGCTCGCAAATGATCTGGCAGGCAGCGTTTCAGTGCGACGTAAGTGAGTGCATCTGAAACATGGAACTCACCAACAACGAGCGGCCGTCAGCATTTCATGCGGAATGAATTCAGCAATCGACTGGTGATGAATGCTCGGTCACGCATCTGCTCAGCGAAGGACCCCGTTGAGAATTCTGGGCACGGCCATGCCAATGGTCCAATGTTTATTCCGCGGATTCCGATCGCACTTCAAGCTGATCTCGCTGCAGAAAGAGTTGTTTCAATCGATCCTGTGAATACATTCGGATGATTACTTTTTTGTAGCGAAGACGTCCCAGTTCATCGAAGTCCATGTTCTCGGCAATCTTCGGCGTCGCCAGTCCGGCATACAGCGCCGCGAAAGTCTCAGGATCGACCCCACGGCCTTCTTCCAGATCTTTCTCCGCATCAACTCCGCCGACCGATGCCGCAAAGTAGTTTATGCCGCTGAATGCAGCCGTGCTTTGTCCACCGGCAACGAAAAGGTTATTCAGCTCCCGGATGGCCTTGTTCGACTTCCTGTAGGATTCCAAAATATCCTTGGATAACTGGGGGTTCTGATCTTCCTGGCTCGCCCGAACCTGCTCAGGCTGCTGGCCCAAAAATGAGCACGAAGCATAGCCTGCCAGGAACACAATCAAACCGCCTGCTACAGCACTCAACCTGCGCATATCTACGTTCCCCGGGAATTCACGCATCAACGAACTTCAAGAAACGTCAGATATAGGGCACTTGAACACTGTTCGCAAGCGCCGAAACCACCACAAGGCCCCTGTTTTATCACGCGGCACGTCTGTCCTGCGCCTGAACCGACTCGCCCGATCGTGCCGAATTCATTGGAATCGTCTGCGGCTTCGATTTCTGCTGTTGGCTGGCTGGGCCAAGCTTAAAACTCAGCGCGGCAACGAGCCCGCAAACTGAAATTGCTGCAAAACAGCCAATAATTGCCATCTGATCGTCGGAAAAGACACTTGAGAGATCCATCGTGATTCCTGTCTTCTTCAAAATTGGGGGCTTTGGGTAAACGTGTTCCCTTGAATGAGCTTGCTCCCTATCATTTCGACCGCGGCCACGGTTCACCTTCAGGTCCGCCGCGGGTCGAAGGTTGTGTTCTTATAGGTGCGTCTCCAGTTGATCAGATTTTCCGACCGGGCAATCTGGGAGATTGGCCAACACCTCGCCTTCGTTCTGGTAAACCAGCGGGAAATCGGAAGTTGATGTGAAACCAGGGAAGAGGTGACGCGAGTAATGAGCCTGCCGGTTCAAAGTGACTGTGATCGTTGATTGGTACAGGAGTGTTGTTCCACCGAGGACGATGTTTACGAAAAGGAAGGTTGTCCGTGTTTGGCTGTTCATTGAAAAGGTTTCGTATGAGAAGACAGATTCAGAGGCTCGCTCCCCTGAAGCGACGTCGTTCCATACCTTTTTGGTTCCGGGTGACCACGGCCATGAGGTTTTACTTGACGCTGTCCGGTGGCTCGGCGCGACAAACAGCCGTACTGCTGCTGCTGACCGTTTGCATCGTCTGTGGTTGTGCCGACCAGAAGAAGCAGGCCCGGTCGCTTGTCTCTTCGGCGCTTTTGCATCGAGAAGCATCGCGACACGCGGAAGCCATTCAGGATCTCAATCGAGCGTTGGCTCTTAATCCTCAGTCGAGCGAAGCGTGGTACCTCCGAGCGCTGAGCCACGCTGCGTTATCACATTCCGAAGATGCTATCGAAGACTTCGAAGCCGCCGTTCGCGTGAATCCCGACTGGGACGAGGCATGGCTGGCGCTCGGTGTCGCACGTCGTGCGGACGGGGAACCCGCGTTGGCGATCAAGGCTCTGTCAGAAGCCATCCGTGTGAATCCACGCATGGGGGCCGCATACTTCGACCGTGCGCAGGCCTATGCTATTATTAATGAGACAGAAAATTCGATTGATGATCTTGAATCTGCTCTGACGGTCGATCCGGGTAACGAAGCGGCTCTCATGCTTCATGCTCGACTCATTCTGCAGTCGCGACCCGAAGATGCGGTGGCCGATCTGACTCATTTGATCGCTCGCAACCAGAACAATGTCGACGCCTGGCTCTTACGCGGGTTCGCTCGCCAGGCCGCCGGTGATATTGATCGCGCCATTGCCGATATGAATATCGCCTGTCGCCTGAAGCCAGACGACTACAGCCCGTGGCTCGAGCGAGGCCGAATGCTTCGTGAGCAGGGCCGTCTTGAGGACGCAATCAGCGATCTTTCCTCTGCCTCAAAAATTGGTGTGACAGTACCAGAGTGCCAATATGAATTGGCCATGGCGCTGATCCAGGCGGGGCGAACGGAAGACGCGGAGACCAGCTTAGGACAGGCCCTTGCGGCTGACGAACGCCATATTGATGGCCGTATCGCGAGAGCCGAACTTCGAGTTAAGCGAGGCGCCTTCGAGCTGGCGATGGAAGATCTGGATCAGTTATCAGCTTTGGATTTGCCTGAAGCGGATCGAGCGTCGCTCAGTCGTCGAATTGACATAAACCGGGTCAAGGCGTTGCAGGCGATGAATCGTCAACCGGAGGCTCTGGAACTCATCGCCACGATGCTGCAGAAGACTGCTGACGACGCAGATTTGCTGCAAATGCGTGCCGATCTGTTGAAATCATCGAATCGTCCCGATGAGGCTCTGGATGTGTACACGCATCTGATTTCGCACAATCCGAGGAGTGAGCAATTCCTGATGCTGCGGGGCACCCTGCACGCGGAATCACAACACTGGGACGAAGCGATCGCAGATTTCAGCGACGTTATTGAACGTGACCCAAATTCTGTGAACTGCCTGCTGGCTGGTTCAGCTGTGTATGAACAGAAAAGTGAAAACGCATTGGCAGTGAATGATCTTACTGCCGCGATCAGTTCCGCTCCGGAGAATGTTACTGTTCTTCGTCGACGTGCGGCTCTGTTTGAAAAAATGGGTGAATCGTCCGCGGCTCTTTCCGACTGGCAGAAGGTCGTGGAGCTTGAGCCAGGTGATATCGAGACGGCACGGATGGTGGTTCAGCGTCTGAGATCCGCCGGCAACCTTTCT
Organism: Planctomycetota bacterium; assembly: GCA_003669615.1. GTDB lineage: Bacteria > Planctomycetota > Planctomycetia > Planctomycetales > Planctomycetaceae > SXXK01. The sequence goes on along the minus strand of QWOO01000173.1, from coordinate 196 downwards.
TCCGCAGTCGCTCTGCTGGATGGAATCAGCAAGCTCCAGCTGGATAGTCTGCCTGCACCTCTGTCTTTGTTGCGAGGTGAATTGCTGCTTGAGAGCGGTGATACAAAGGCCGCGGAAACCGTACTGTCTCGCCTGGCCGAATCCGATGGAAATTCCACCGCTGTGCAAATCCTTCGTGCTCGAGTTGCAGTCGTCG
>QWOO01000003.1 GCA_003669615.1 Planctomycetota bacterium | reverse complement strand
TCCTCAGCAGTGATTCGGCGAGCCCTTCGCACGACCGGTGCTGGCGATCCAGGGAGCGGCGAAGTTGCTGTGCGGGATGTTGAAGGGGCCGGTAAAGACGCCGATGATGTTTTCTCTTCGTGTCCTTCTGGTGGAACTGCAGGGACGTTTTGATTATTCGAAGAGGGCGCGACTGGCACCGTGGCTACGTCAACGACGGCGCGGCATTTGACGCACCGAATCCGTTTGCCGGCCAGCTCATCCTTTACAAAAAAAGCCGACTGGCAGGCAGGACACTTCACCCCAATTGGCACGGCCATTCTCCTGCTGTGTTACAGGCGTCACCACCAGGTGAATCGCTGAAATAGAGTCGTGTATTCGACGGGCAATGGGAAGAGAACGTTCGGTGTGGGTATTCAGAAGCTGAAATATCGCCGGAGACGTAGTTTGCCAGATCGCCATCCTGAAGCCCCTGTGTTCTCTATGTTATGTCAGTGAGAGTTTGCTCTTGGCCTGAATTTATGATGCGCGGTATCCTTCTGTGGCCTTGGTATCGCACTGTTTGTCCGGCATGGAAGCCGAATCGATGTTTGCTCGTCTGTCAGTTCTGATGTTTATGCTGCTCGCCCTGATGCAGGTCGGCTGTGTGCATCGGCGCGTGACGGTGAATTCGTATCCGCAGGGTGCATTGGTAAAAGTGGATGGTAAAGACATCGGCTATACGCCAGCTTCCTTCGACTTTACGTGGTACGGAACGCGTGAAGTCCAGTTGCTGATGGACGGTTATGAAACGCGAACAGAGCAGATTGACGTGAATGCTCCGTGGTACCAAAAGTTTCCGCTGGATTTCATCAGTGACAACTTCCTGGGCAAACATGTGACCGACCATCGCCAATTCACGTTCCAGCTGCAGCCCAAACGCATGGATATGTCGAGCGATGTTCTGCAGCGTGCAGGTTCCCTCCGCAGCGAAGCGTTGCACGGGCCTTGATAGCGATCTGAGTCCAGGACCACCAATCCTCTGATCCGCAGCATTGATCGCGACCTTCAGTGCTTCTCACGTCCTCAAATGCACAAACAGCAAGCACTTGTGCCGTGATTCGGTCAGAATCCTGAATCTGCAATTTCGCATGGGGAACGACCGAAATCGACCAGAGCATTGCACTGCGATGGCCTGGAAAGTACCCTCGTAACGACTCCGGGGCTTCACGACAGGGGCTCTTGCGAATTTGTCAGCTGAATTTTTTGTACGAGAGGTGTGATATGAAGCTTTCCGGATTACTCGTCGCTTTCCTGCTGATTCCTGGCTTTGCGGTGGCGCAGGAAGAGCTGTCAGATGCCGACAAGCAGTTGATCCAGGCGATTCAGGCGGCTGGTGGACAGGCAATGCCATTGGCGAAGAACGACGCGCGCCTCACGGTCGCATTTCACTTGTCCGACAAGGAAATCACTGACGAAACGCTGGCGGTTGTCAAAGGTGCCGCCAACATCCATTCTTTGAATCTGCGAGGCACGAAAGTCACCGACGCGGGGCTCGCTCATCTGAGCGGACTCACCGGACTGACTCGTCTTCATCTCGAGAAGACTTCAGTGACCGACGCGGGACTGGCAGCGTTGACAGTGCTCCCTGCCCTGGAATATCTCAATTTGTACGAGACCAAAGTGACTGATGCTGGCCTGGCTCAGTTGACCGCGTTGAAATCGCTCAAGCGACTGTTTGTCTGGCAGACCACGGTCACAGAAGCGGGTGAAGAAGCTCTGAAGGCCGCACTGCCGGGTATCGACATCGTGCCGGACTTCAAGAAAGATCGTGATCGCGAGATCGTTGAAGCGGGCCGAGCGGCAGAAGATTCCGCCAGGCTGGTTGAAGAACTTGCCGCATCGACAGAAACCCAGACAAAGACGATCGCAGATACGGCAGCGGCCTCAGAAGCGGCAGCGAAAGCACACGCAGACGCCCAGGCAGCTCTGGATGCAGCCGCAAAGGCAGTGGAAGCAGCCACGGCAGCAAAGGCTGCCGCAGACAAATCTGTGGCCGACCTGAAGGCGGATCCTAATTCGCCAGCAGATGCGATCACGGCTGCCGAAGCTGCTGCCGTTGAGACGCAGAAGAATCTTGAAGCAGCGACGGCTGCGGTTGACCCTCTGAAGAAGCCAGCGGAAGAAACGAAAGTGGCGGCTGAAGCTGCAAAGAAGGCCGCTGACGAAGCCACGGCAAAACTTGCGGAGCTGAAGACAAAGTCTGAAGAAGCGGTAAAGAAAGCCGCTGAGCTGAAAGCAAAATCAGATGAACTGTCCGCCAGGAAATAATTTTCGCAGGCAGCTTGCTGCCGCAGACAATTAAAAGCAAACAGAGCCCGGAATCGACCTGATTCCGGGCTCTGTTTTTAATTCAGCTTTGCAAGTGAAGTCCTCGGACACATCGCCGCCGCCGACGGCACCCTGCATCGTTGAATCAAAGTGTTGATCAAGTTTACTTCTGCAGTTTCTTTTCAATGGCACTCCAAAGTCCATCCGCGATGGCTTTCATACCTTTGTCACCCGGATGACGACCGACACCAGCGTGTTCAATGTGACGCTCAGAATTGGCGAAATGAGTCTCATCCGCATCCAGCTTTCCAAGATTTACAAACGTCGCTCCAGTGGCGTCACATGCTCGGGACAGGGCTTTGTCCTTGGCGGCATCGCTCCAGAATGTGCTCCGCACGAAGCATGCCCGCATCTTCTTCGCGTGAAGTGCATGCAACAGCGCTGTGACCGCTGCCTCGTAATCCTGCTCGTCTTTTTCTGTGGCTAAAGAACTGACATTTTCTCCGATCGCGATAATGATGAGGTCCGCTTCGAATGCGATTGCCGCTTCCAGATTTTTTTGAATGTCGAAGTTCTGATAGTCGCGTTCAAAGTCAGCAATGTTCCTGACCATAATCTCTGGTTGTTTATGCGAAGCGTCGGCGATGTGCTTTGTCAGCAGGTGGACATAGTCTTTACTCTGTTCACTGGCCGCCATGCCCCAGTTTCCCGACCAGCCGATGCTTTCCAGTGGCCCATGCAGCGTGATACTGTTGCCCAGGAAAAGCACTTTGCCAATGGCCGTCTGTCCAATGACTCCTTCTGCCTTTGGAACTGATGGCTGTTCGCCAGCCATCGTCAGAATTCCTGCCAGCAGGCCGAGCGTGGGAACAGCAAATCGCACAATTCGGAACAAGTGACACCTCCAAACGCAGGTTGAGAATTGCAGCCAGGCGAGACTGCGACAGCGATTTTCACCGCTCTCCGCCGTTTCGCCATTGATGATAAGTCGAAGTGCCCTGCCCCACCCGGCTTCCCGGCCACACTGGTCGAGTCCACTGGCCGGTTTGTTCATCCGGTCGTTCGGCATTGTAGAACATCAGGTGATCGGCCGATGACCAGCCGGTGGCGGCGTCCGAAGCTGATGACGTTGCATTGATGCCAAAAAGACGCTTCACCATCTGAATCAGCTGCAGGCTGGCGATCAGAGAAACAAACATGAACACCGCCATCAGGGGCACAAATGGCCCCATGTCGAAGATGCGTTCAGCTCGTGGCCAAATGTATGGCCAGAACAGCAGCAACAGCAGCGTGGCCATACTGAGCCACGGTCCATACGGAATTTCTCGGTCACGTTTCGTCAGCCAGGCAAAGATTGCGGCGAAGATAGCGAGCACAGGGGCGATCAGAAATATTACGGTCACCGGCTGCCATCCGACGACACTTCCAATCATCGCCATCAGCACGACATCGCCGAATCCCATCGCTTCCTGCTTCAGAACCCAGAAGCCTGCTATTCGAACCAACCACACAATTCCACCGCCGACGATCAAGCCGGCGAGGCTTACCAGAAAGCCGTGAAGGTGGGGATGTTTTGTGGCAAATAGCAGATAGTCCCAGGAGAAAATCAACGGACTCATCCAGTCTGGCGACACCGATTTCAGCGTGGTGACAACACTGGCATCCTGAAACCAAAGAGGGACCAGAAATGTCTGACCACACAATGCAGACACAAGTAGAGCACCAAGCATCAACGGTACTGTGCTGCCGTCCGGAATAATTCGAAGTTCGAAGTCAATGAAAGTGGCAACAATGAGACAGCAGACCATGGCGATATGCAGTGCATAGCGAACATGCAGCCATGTGGCGACCGGAAACAAATTGGCAATCGTCTGGGGCCCGTCGCTGGAATTGATTCCAAACTCATTTACATGGCCCCAGAAGTCTGGTGGCATTTCCGCCTGATAGACCACAACAAACAGAATTCCTGTCAGCAGTTCCACCAGTGGATAACGCGCAGAGATTGGCCGCCGGCAGTTTCGACATTTGCCTCTCAGCAGCAGCCAGCCAAAGAGCGGGACATTGTCTCTCCACTTAATCGCCGCTGCACAGCGAGGGCAGCCAGAACCATGACTGTTGAGTGCTTTCAGCTGGTCCCAAAGATGAATCTTTGATGGGAATCGGTGGATGCAGACATTCAAAAAACTGCCAATGCAGCAGCCCAGAATGAACAGGAATGTCAGCACAAAAGATCCTGGCAGGTCAAAGATCATTGCGCTGTGACTTCCCGTGATTCATGTTCCAGAATGTACTTTGCAATCAGTTCTGCCATTTGCGGTGGTCGTTCACTACTGGCGTCGACAATCAGTGAGGCACATTCACGATACAGGGGTTCGCGAAATGCGAGCACTTCAGCAACTTCATCGGCGATGGGTCGCCCGGTGAGGCTTGGTCTGCGCTGTGAAGAGTTTCGATCACCACCCAGACGCCGAACGAGGATATCTACAGGCGCATGCAGCCAGACTACAGGGCCGGCAGCTTTCATGAGTTGTCGATTCGCTTCCGAAAGAACAGCTCCACCGCCACTTGCGACCACCATGTTTGGCTGCTGAAGAAGTTCGGCCAGAACTTCCGACTCTCGTTTGCGAAAGCCGGGTTCGCCTTCATGAGCAAAAATATCCTGAATCGAAGCGCCAGCGCGCTGTTCAATCACATCATCGCAGTCGACCCATGACCAGCCAAGTTTTTTGGCCAGTCGAGGAGCGACGCTTGATTTTCCACTCGCGCGATACCCAATTAACGTGACAACCATGTTGGCCAGATCTTACGTTGTGTTCTGATTCGTCAATTCAAAATGTGTGACGGCCATTTGATCCGAATTCCGTAACGTTCAGACGCAAACCACGCCGTCCGGAAAGGTCCCCGGATCGGGCACATTTTACTCGCCGTCCGCGGGTTTAGGTTTTTCAGAATCTGAGGACGCTACGATAGCGTGGGCCGCTGACATCGCTCGTCGAAGCGTCTCCGTCATGTATTCGCGAGGCGGTTCGGCGTTGGTGAAAAGCTTGAACTGCTTGCCGGCTTGTCGAATGAACATTTCCATTCCTCCGACCGTTGGACAGCCACGTTCTCGAGCGTGCTTCAAAAGCAGCGTTTGTTCCGGATTGTACACCGTGTCAAAAACGAGCGTGGAGTCACTCAGCCAGTTCTGTTCAAAAGGCGTTTCGTTCAGATTCGGATGCATTCCGACGCATGTGCAGTTGACCAGGATTTCACAGGATTCCGCTCCGCGATTTTCCCAGGAAATGAACTGGCAACCCAGTTCAGTTGCCAGCGTTCGGCCTCGCTCGCGCGAACGATTCGTTACGGCCACGGCCGCTCCGTTGCTTATCAATGCGTAGCCAACCGCTCGGGCTGCACCGCCTGCTCCCAGGATCAGCACTTTACGCCCTTTGAGATCTGTAACGCCGCCCGATTTTTTTAGCCCTTCCTGGATCGCTTCCAATGCGGCTGAAGCGTCCGTGTTGGTGGCGGCCCATTTGTTGTCTTTGCGGTACAGAGTATTGGCGGCTCCAATGTTGTTAGTTTCCTCATCCATCGAATCACAGAACTGAAGAACCGTTTCTTTGTGCGGAATGGTAACACTGTAACCACTTAGCCCAATTCGATCGAATTCCTTCAGCGATTCTGTGAGACCGTCAGCCGGGATCCGAAGCGGAAGATAAACGGCATCAATGCCCGCCTTGCGAAAGGCTGCGTTATGAATCAATGGGCTTTTGCTGTGAGCGATCGGATCACCGATGACACCGAAAACTTTTGTGTTTTTGGTAATCTTGTTGAAGCGATACAGATTTCGAACTTCGGCGTAAGACAATTGTCCGGGAGCCATTTCTCGCTCGCGGCTGAAACTGGCATAAGTGAATGGAGACCCAGCGCGGCCGCACAGGATCCGGCTGATCGTCCCCAGTTCTCCCATGCAGAATCCTACGGTAGGAATCTCGGAGGCACTCACCATTTCCAGCATTCGCACGTTGTCCGCCGGTGAGTTCGCCATCGTGACGATCTTGATCACGTCCGGATCACATTCTGAAAGACGACGATGGATGTCAAACAACTCTATCGGTGTCTCGTCGAAGTTATGGTAGCTGACGATGCGCTTTGTTTTGCCATAACGGCGGACGGATTTGGCAATATCGTCTTCCAGATCGACATACTCTGCGCCAGAGATAATGGCTTCCCGCAGGATCGCCAGCCGCTGTTCTTCTGTGCCAAACCATCGTCCGCGGTCTGAGCGCCTTCGGCATGTCACAACGACGGGCGTGGGACGTTCTTTCAGCAGGACGCCGATGTCAGGTCGCTTGCGCATGTAGTCTACGCGCAGCTCCACGAGTTCGGCACCTTTAGTGGCCAGAGCTTTGTGTTCTTCCATCATGGACGAATGGCGGGTTCGCCCCAGGCTTACGCAAATCATGGTCAGTCAGATCCGCATTGAAACGGTGTTTTGCTTGCTTGTCAGTTTGCCGGCCCTCAGGAAAAGTCGCGGCCGCAGCAAAGTCGGCCGTGGTTCCCTGAAGAACGGGAATTCTAGATCATTAGTGAGATCGTGGTGAGCCAGAATACGGCGGTTGGCGGAAAATCGTGTGGACTCTTTCGACGGTTTTCTGGCTCACCCGCCATTCTTTATTTACGGAGCCGGATTCACCGGCACATTGGCGGTTCTGGCGATCAGGTCGTGCACTTTTGCCACGATTCGAGTTTCTACGGACGGGGCAAACGGACCCGGAAGCGTCGTAAACTGCATCGCCCCGCCGCCTTCGTATCCACCTTCTTCCAGCACTCGCAGCGAAGGCACATAGCCGAACACGTCGTTGCTGTATCCTGCGATCCACACGGCTGCCGGCCCTTTTAACTCCTGCTTCAGCCGCAGGGAGTAGTCTACAACGACTTCGCCGGAAAGAGCGACCAACAGCACTTCGTTTCCAATGCGAACGACCTGAACCAGATAAGGATAGCTTGTGGGAATAGCGCCCTTTTCATCCAGCTGCTTCAGCAAAGCAGTGGCGCGTCGTTGAGAGTACTCGACCTTTGACTGCTGCAACTGTTCCAGTTCGGCTCGGGAAGGTGCTGCGGCAAACTCCAGTTCAACGGGCTCCAAAGCGGTCTGAAGTGTTCCCGTGATCGGGCGAATGGGACCCAGAAGCCCCGCCTTGACGGCCATTGCCAGACTGCTTCCGTGGTGCTCCGCCAGTTCCAGTTCGCCGCGTGGCTGCGGATTTTGGTCGCCTCCGCAGCCGGTCATAAACATCGCCACCGCGCCCGGAAATGTCTGTTCAAGATCGTACTGCGCGAATCCAGCATAGTCTCCGCAAAACTGATAGAAGCCCAGCGTCGTGTTATGACATGCATAGCCGAACAACAAGGCTCGCAAATCACCGGCTTCAGATTCCACTTTCAACACAGGGACCTCATGGTCAACCGGGCCATCCGGATACGGAGCGTTGCGAGGTTCTG
>QWOO01000167.1 GCA_003669615.1 Planctomycetota bacterium | reverse complement strand
TCTTCCAAAACGGCGATGGCTTCCGTATGCGTCATGCCACGTCGATAAGGCTTGGGAGAGCTGAGTGAGTCATACGCGTCGGCCACAGCCAGGATGCGAGGACCCAGCGGAAGTTCAACCGCTGTTCCTGTTACCTGTGTATTCACACCGGCGCTGTCGAAGTCGTGATACAACATGGTCAGCATAGAGACCACGGCAGTGTCGGTATGAAATGCCTGCAGCAGGTTCACGGCCGCATGATGATGCAGCAGAACAAAGTCATATTCTTCGCTGCTGAGCTTACCCGGCTTTTTCAGAATGTGTTCGGGAACGCCAAGTTTTCCAAGGTCATGCAGAAGTGCGGCGACTTCCAGCTGACGACGCTGATCGTCGTCCCAGCCCAGCAATCTTGCCACGCCACTGGAGATTGCTGCAATTCGCTGGCCGTGCAAAAGACTGGCAGAGTCCTGGAGTTTCATCGCACGCAGCAGAAGGCTCAACAGGCTGCGAGGGATGATCTGCTTTTCCCCGGACATCGCCTGCTGACGCCGCGCGTCCTCCGACAGCGCAAGCATACGAATCAGAACACCACTGGTGTCCGTCGGCATGGCCGGAGTTAGAAACTCGGGTGATATGCCAGTATGTCGGTTGATTGGAGAAGCGGTAGACAAAGGCTGCACACTTGGAGCTACCAACCTGTTCCGGATTGTCTAACGTGGACAAACACGACAAACAATGGCCAGAACATCAGTGGATGAAGGAGAAAAGGGGATCGTCCGAAACACCGGAGGTAGTTCGGGCTCTTCAAAGCGTAGGTCATGCAAACGTGAAGTGTCGCAGGAACAACAAAAGTCACAAAACCTTTCACTCTCTTCAATCTGAAAAACCGTCACAGATGACGTACGCTGTCCAGAGAGAAAAATCGTTTCAACCTTTACTGCCGTTCGGCTGACCAACTGAACTTTAATCAGAGCGTTCTTACTGCTGTCCGAGCTGCTTTGATCGGAGAGTAGAAGCTTCTACGGCGGCGATTAACGCTGCTCGCATTCCTCCGGACTCCAGAGCGTGCAGCCCGGCGATCGTCGTTCCGCCCGGACTCGTAACCGCGTCTTTCAGCACGGCAGGATGCTGTCCGGTGACCAACTGCATCTCAGCGGCTCCGGCTACCGTTTGCGAAGCCAGTCGAGTCGCGGTGGCTCGGGACAGCCCCATCTTGACGCCGCCATCACTGAGCGCTTCAATCAGCTGAAACACGTAAGCCGGCCCGCTGCCTGACAAGCCAGTCACGGCATCCAGCAAAGGCTCCGGAACAACTTCGACAATCCCAACGGTCTCCAGTAGTTCGATTACCAGCTTCACGTCGTCCGCCGTGGCCGCTCCTCCGGAAGACAAACCGCTGGCGCCTTTTCCGATCAGAGCCGGAGTGTTCGGCATGACTCGAACAATGCGAGCGCCCGCAGGCAGACCAGCCGTCAGCTTCTGAATCGTAATTCCTGCAGCTACGGAAACAACCAGCGGCGTTGCACTCATCATGGCAGTCACAGACGACAGTGCTTCGCTCATCACCTGTGGTTTCACTGCCAGAATAATGACGGTCGCATCTTTCAAAGCCGTCGCGAGATCGGCTGAGACATGAACGCCCTGACCGGTTTTCTCAGCGAAACTTTTCCGAGCCGACTCGTAGGGATCATATCCCGAAATCTGTTCCGGCTTCAGCAGACAACGGACAAAACCGGCCGCAAGCGCCGTGGCCATTTGACCGGTTCCGATGAATGCCACTTTCTGCGATGCCCAGTTCATATTTCCGATTCCTGTGATTGTTGTTGATGTCGCCAAGTCAAATGTCTGCAGTGCGATGTTGATGTCGAAATCGCGAATTAGAATCCCTGATGAAACCTTAGCTGAACTGGTGAGAGTTCAGAAACACCAACGAAGTCTTACGAATCCGGCGACCGCGGTGAGTTTCGTTCGAGGCACTTAGTCCTGATCTTATTCGCCGATGATTCAGATCTTATGGTACGACTTGTACCAGTCGACAAACTTTTTCACTCCCACTTCAATGGAAGTGCTCGGTCGAAATCCCACATCTCGCTGAAGCGCATCAATGTTGGCATAGGTCGCAGGGACATCACCAGGCTGCATCGGCAACATGTTCTTCTCCGCCGTGCAGCCCAGCGCCTGCTCCAGCGTTTCGATCAAATGCATCAACTCAACCGGCTGATTGTTTCCGATGTTGTAGACACGATAAGGAGCGGCGGTTTGCGAATCGTCCGCGTCACTGCTGATTGCAAGCGGCTTCGGGATCGTGTCGTTCGTGCGAATCACACCTTCGACAATATCGTCGACAAACGTAAAGTCTCGTTTCATCTTCCCGTGGTTGAAGACGTCAATGGGCTTCCCGGCCAGAATGGCTTTGGTAAACATCCACATCGCCATATCCGGTCGGCCCCACGGCCCGTAGACCGTAAAGAAGCGAAGACCGGTTGTCGGCAGACCGAACAGATGACTGTAGGTGTGAGCCATCAACTCGTTGGCTTTCTTCGTCGCTGCATACAGGCTGACTGGATGGTCGACTCGATCGTCCACCGAAAACGGAATCTTTCGGTTAGCCCCATAGACTGAACTTGACGATGCGTAGGTCAGATGGGCCACATGACTGTGTCGACAGGCTTCAAGGATGTTGACGAATCCCACAAGATTGGCATCGACATAGGCCTGAGGATTCGTGAGCGAGTAACGCACGCCGGCCTGTGCGGCAAGATGAATCACACTGTCAAACGTGTTCGTTTTGAACAGGCGATTGATTCCATCACGATCTTCCAGAGCCACTTTTTCAAACTGAAAGCCGGGACGACTTGTCAGCTGAGCCAGTCGGTCAAGTTTCAACTGGGGCAGATAATAATCGTTGAGATTATCCAACCCCACAACGGTGTCACCCCGATCGAGCAAACGGGAAGCCGTGTGCATCCCGATGAAGCCTGCAGCTCCGGTGACAAGTATTTTGGCCATCGATCAGTCTTCCGTGGATCTGGAATGTCAGGATGCGGCGAATGATGAGTCCCGCTGCAGTGGTGAGGAATATTAGCTAAAGCGTCAGGTGCTTACTTGCCATCCAGCTTGTTCTTGTACCACTCCATCGTGGATTTCAGACCAACGGCCAGGGGTACTCCTGGTTCCCAGCCCAGCAGTGTCCTGGCTTTTGTGATATCGGGACATCGCTTCCGTGGATCATCCCTGGGCAGCGGATGATGCACGATCTTCGACTTGCTGCCGGTAACTTTAATGACCGCTTCGGCTAGCTCCAGCATCGTGTTTTCCACGGGATTGCCGATGTTGATCGGGCCGGTATGATCGTCCTGATCCATCAGCTTCATCATACCTGCGATCAGGTCATCGCAGTAGCAGAACGAACGAGTCTGCATCCCATCGCCGTAGACTGTGATATCTTCGCCCTTCAACGCCTGCATGATGAAGTTGGACACTACGCGACCATCGTCCGGGGCCATACGTGGGCCATAGGTATTGAAGATGCGGATGATGCGAATCTCTGTCCCGTGCTCCAGGTGATAATTCATCATCAGTGATTCAGCGATACGCTTGCCTTCGTCATAACAGCTGCGAGGCCCGATAGGATTGACATGTCCCCAGTACTCTTCCGTCTGTGGATGAACCAGCGGGTCGCCATAAACTTCGGACGTCGATGCATGCAAAACTCGCGCGCCGCAGCGCTTCGCCAGTCCCATGATGTTGACCATCCCGACGGTCGAGGTCTTGATGGTCTTGATGGGATTGTACTGATACGCCTCGGGAGACGCGGGGCAGGCGAGATTGAAGATTCGCTCGGCTTCAACATACAACGGGTGCACAATGTCGTGCCGGATCAATTCAAACCGCGGATGCCCTATCAGATGCCGTACATTGTCCTTGGAGCCTGTAAAGAAATTATCCACGCAGATCACATCGTCGCCGCGTTCGATCAGCCGATCACACAAGTGACTGCCGAGAAATCCCGCGCCGCCGGTTACGAGTACACTTGCCATAATTTGCTTCTCTCAATTGGACTAAAAGCCGAGCGGTTGGGCGTCAGCCCTCCGTGTGATTCGCCGATGTTTTGAAAATTCGTCATGAACTGAACGATACAAGCTCGAAGCGCCAGCGAGTGAGCTTTAGGTAGCGATTTGGCCCACTCGCTGGCGCTTCGAGCGTGTCAAAAGACGAAGACACGAACGGCTGACGCCCAGCCGCTCGCCGAAGTTATGAGGCCCGCTGAGATTCTGCCAGACCAATGGCTCGATCCATACGCCGCAACACGCATTCCTGGCCGAGAAGTTCCAGAGACCTGAACAAATCAGCCCCCTGAGCCTTCCCGGTGACACACAACCGGACGGCGGGAAAGACGTCGCCGACCTTGACCTGTTTTTCCGCCGCAAAACTCTGCAGCAGATCGTGCAGAGGTGCTGAAGCAAAGTCCACGACTTCCGCCAGCCTCTTTCGTAAGTCTCGCAGAAGATCGACGGCCGTTTCCGGTTTCACCACACGCTTCTGAAAATTCTTGTCGTCGATTTTCAAATCCGCGTCGGCAACAAAGAACTCGTCCAGCTGAAAAATATCACCGAAGACTCGCAACCGATCGGCTGCCAGTTCAATCACGCTGGCTACTCGAGCTCGCGTTGCCGGATCGTTCTCATCGTCGATCAGGCCCGCCTTTTTCAGGAACGGAAGACATCCGTCCAGCTTCTGGTCCGCAGGCAATTGACTCATCCAATGAGCCTGAAAACTGAGCATCTTGTCAGGATCCAGACCGGCCGCACTCTTGATGACTCGTTCCAGACTGAACTTGCGTTTCATGTCATCCAGCGTAAAGAACTCGGTTGCATCATCCAGCGACCAGCCCAACCGCACGAGTGAGTTCAAGACACCGGCCGGAAGGAATCCGACTTCGCGATAATAAGCGACCATCACCGGCGACAGCGCATCCGACTTCGGATCGATCCCGATGCGACTGAGCACCTGATCGCCCAGTTCGAACATCTTCTGAAACTGTGGATTGGTACGGTACTTGTCGATCTTGCGTTTGCTCATCTTCTCCTTGCTGCCAGGCGAAGCCACATACGGAATATGAGCCCACTCGGGAGTTTTGTTCCCCAACGCGCGATGCAGCAGGACCTGAATCGGCGTGTTCGGCAGATGTTCTTCGGCGCGAATGACGTGCGTGATTTCCAGCGCTGCATCGTCCACGACAGTTGCAAAGTTATAGAGCGGCGATCCGTCACTGCGAGCCACCACTGGGTCCGGCATCAGGCTGCAGTCCCATTCAACCTGGCCTCGTACATGATCGTTGATTGCCACTTTGTCGGCACGCGGAACCAACAGACGAACAACAAACGGCTTTCCGTCAGCGATGAGTTTTTCTGTTTCGTCTTTGGTCAATGCCAGCGACGCACGGCTGCTGACGTAGACTCGCTTTTCTTTCTCCGCCGCCTCGCGCTGGGCTTGAGTATCCTCAGGAACTTCAAAGTCACGATAGGCCTTGCCGGAATCCAGCAGCTTGTTCAAAGCTGCGTCGTACAGGTCGCGCCGCTGCGACTGAAAGTACGGAGCGTGTGGGCCACCGACTTCCGGGCCTTCGTCCCAGTCGAGCCCCAGCCAGCGGAAGGCATCCAGAATCGGCACAAGCGCGGCGTCAATATTTCGCTGCTGATCGGTGTCGTCAATTCGCAGAATAAACTGACCACGATTGTGGCGGGCCCACAGCCAGCAAAAAAGGGCGGTACGCATCCCGCCGATGTGCATATAACCGGTCGGGCTGGGGGCAAAACGAGTTCGAACGGTCATAGGAAGTTTTCAGACAAATTTCCGAGTCATCGGGATCTGGTGTGGCGGACGAGGCAGTGCGGATCGTAACCGCACAGAACCGGGCATCAAATGCTATTTCTCCCCGAAGTGTCTTTGAGAATGCCGGAAAAGACCAGCTTTCATGAGGATTTAACCGGCTTCGGCGGCATTGAGTCCCGGAAACGCATTTCATGCGGCCTTATCCACGAACCACGCTTCTCGACTGCCGCGGTTTGTCTAAGATCAGAGCGATCACAGGCTCACAGTCGTTTCCTCCCACGGTTTCAGGTCGATGTCATGCGAGGTCCAGGCTCCAAACCCAGTTTGCTGTTTCAACTGGTCGTTCCGGCTACAGCCATTTTTTCGATCACCGTCCTGTCCATGATCGCCATCGTCTTCAGCGATCCGCGAGCTCCGGTGGCGCAGTGGCTGGATCGGCACGGCAATCGTTTGCTCGCCGCAGAATTTGTCGTCGTGATCGTTCTCAGCCTGCTGGCCATGACCGCAGACCGAATTCAAACTCTGCGCCAGATGCAGCAACCGAAAAGTGATCTCTCCGAATCTGTTGTTGCTCAGCCAACGGATCAAACGCCGGCTGCCGAAAACAAAATCGCAAAAGCCCAAACCCCATCACCCTAACCCTAACTCTAACCATCTCCCCTGGGGTGGAGAGGGGACAGTCGCAAAGACTTCAACCTCACACTTTACTTCCATCAAATCTGGCGCCTTCAACCGCCCTTCTCCCCCGCGGGGGAGAAGGTGGCCGGAGGCCGGATGAGGGGGCACACGCCGCAGACCACGAACAGAGTACAGAATATCGAAGCACACACCCCCCAAGACCAGACCTCAGCACCAAAGGGAGGGAGAGTGGGAGAGTCGCAGGGCATTCACAAAGCAGCGAGCGACCCTCTCATGAGTTCCGCGCGATTGAAACTCAGGCTTCCGTGGAAGACCCGCCGAGGTCTTGTGATCTGGATCACGTCCGGATTTCTCGTGCCGACGTTGTACCTTGCCTGGCATATCTTTGGCTGGCCCGAGCCGATCCGGATCTCCGATGAGACAACTCGCCTGACGGAGCCACTCACCGAAGATGGTTACGTTGACTACATTCACTGTTTTCGTAGTCAACTGAGCCGGAACAACGATGACTACGTCAACGATCCCTGGCTCGCCCTCTTAAGAAACGAAGAAGAAGCACGGCTGCCTGCACGGCTTCATCAGAAGCGTCCTCAACCGCCAGGAGCTTCAGGGATCGTCTATCGTGAACCTGTAGAATTCTACAGAGAGATGCTTGATGAAGACCCAAACTCCGTCACAGGTTACGAACGGCTGCGCGTCTACGAAACAGAAGTCATGGACGGCCGACTGCGACGTCCGTTTTCTACTATCGATGACCCGGCTGCCGCGACAGCCATTGCAGCCAATGCGGCATGGTACCGGGCCATATCGCCGAGCCGTTCAGATCATCGCCCGGCTGGCCATGTGGCGACAGGTTCACGGTCGCTTTCCTGAGCAGTTATCATCCGTGTTGGAAGTCGAAGGATTCACAAAAAGTTCGCCTGAGTTGCTGTGGGATCCGTTTGCGAACACGGAGCTCGCATATTCTTCCAGTGGTGAAGGTTTCGTGCTGTACTCCGTCGGCCCGAATATGCAGAAGGACGAATCTGCAAGTGACGATCACGTCTGGCGCTGGCCCGGGATTGAATAACGTAGCCGGCGTCAGGTGTCAGTCCGTTTTGTCCGCATGAAAAATTGTCGTTGAGCCTGAGGCGCTAGCCGAATTGGTATCCGGGAATCGGCTAGCGCCTCAGGCTCAACTTTATTTCTCGTCGATCTACGCAACGCGTCGCAACTGACGCTTTGCCTGGCGAGCGATGAATGCGGCATAGTCTTCCGGCGTATCAATCCCCACAGACGCATGGTTCACCACAGCCACAGACATGGATGCGCCGCATTGAAGAGCACGCAGCTGTTCAAGCTTTTCCAGCTGCTCCAAGGGTGACGGGGGCATGGTTGTGAGCTTCAACAGAAAGTCACGGCGGTAGGCATAAAGTCCCAC
>QWOO01000259.1 GCA_003669615.1 Planctomycetota bacterium | reverse complement strand
TGAAGTCGTCCGTAGAAGGAATCGTTCTGAAGGATGGGCGCACGGCCGCCTGGTGCGGGGCAGAAGAACCGTCGATGTGGACGTTCACCAACACCGGACAGCTGGAACGAAAGTGGACACTGCCTGATGCCCCGCAGACAGCTCCTGTAGCGATCGACGGCGGTGTTGTGTTTGCGATGCCCGGGCGCCTGCATATTTCAGCGACGGCCGGAGGAAAGCAGGCGGAAGATTATCGTTCATCACAGACCGCCGAGGCTCAGCAGCCATGGAAATCTCTGACGGCCATTTCTAACAATCAGGTGTTAGCCATCACCGGCGACAACTCTTTTGTGCGTGTTGAATATCGTGATACGCCACGACCACAGCTGGCCGAAGTGAGTGTGACTCGCATTCCTCAGATCGTTGAAGTTCCGCCCGCGTCCGCGAATGGATTTCTCTGCGTCGCAACTTCAGAAGGAAAATTGATGCTGATGCAGGCTTCCAGTCTGGAAGTTTTGGCGGAAGCAGATCTGGGAGGCGTTCCCAGTGCAGCTCCTAAGATCTCCGGCGAATATGTGTTTGTGGAAGTCGCTCGCCGCGAAGCGAGAGTTTTTCATATCGACAACACCCTGCCCCAGACAGCCGTCATTAAACTCGATGGTCATCCGCTTGCCGGTCCGCCGCTGGCTAACGGCACGGGCTTTCTTGCGGCTCGAACTGACGGAACGCTGATGCTCCTTGACAGCACCGGAGCAGCCACGGAAAAAAGTTTATTCCTCGGCCAGCAGATCCAGCAGGGACCTCTTCTGATCAACGGACAGACTCTTGTCGTAGGGTTTGATGGCAGCCTGTACTCAATTGATCCAGGTGCTCTGTGATACAAAATAAATTCATGATCCTAAGGCCAAAGTGTCTTCCGTTTCACCGAGGCGACATGAGCCAGCACTTACAAACCTTCAGTTTTACAACCGCTGTTATGCAGTGGCTGTCCCATGTCCGCCTTCTTGTCGTGCTGATGGCCCTGCTGAATTCGGCTGTCGCGGATGAAAAAGTCGAGCGAGCTGAGCTTCCTAAGCTGAATGAAATGCAGACTCCTTCGGCCGACGAGATCTTCCAGGCCGATGAAGACGACAAGGAGTTTGACTGGGTGGTGCTGCAGGCCAACCTGCCTGAAGATCGCACAGTGATCGTTGTCAATCCGCTGTTTCCTCGTCCCAATACGCTCGAAAAAATGGCGGAAGAGTACAAGAAGGTTGAAGCCAGCAAGCCTCAAAATCAAAAGGAGCGTGAAGAGCGAGTTGAACGCATGAAGCAGTTGCAGCGTCTGGTTGTGACGCTGAAAGGCGATCAGGTGACAGAATACAGTATGCCCATCTCAACGATCGACCAGATTCTTCTCTTCGAAGATCTGATGTTGATGCGGGTCGACGAATTGATTCGTGAAGGCGATATTCGAAAGGCCTACGAGATCCTGCTGCGAGTGGAGAATGAAATTCCGAACTGGGAAAAATCTCTGCCAAGATTTGAACAGCTGCTGTTGGCTGAATCAACGATTCGAGCCAACGCCGGGGATACCTATGCAGCGCTGGCTCTGCTCGATGAAGCAGCGGCTCGCAATCTTCAAAACCCGGAACTTCGCCCTCGTCTGAGCCAGATCGTTGGCCCGATGATTTCTCAGGCTCTTGAAGCAGAAGACTTCAGAAAAGTTCGTTATCTGATTTCTCGCGTTGAAAAAACCGTGCCGGATCATGAGCTGGTGGCTCAGTCAAAGGCCAGTCTGGCGCAGACGGTGACTCGATTCCTGACGGAAGCCGATCAGCTCTCGAAGGATCGTGATTTTTCCGGAGCCGCCGCTCTGGCATGGAAAGCCAGTACGGTCTCAACACTGGCTGGCAATGAACGGGCCGCCTTTTCACGTTTCGTGGCTCGGCATCAGGTACTGCGAGTCGGCGTGGAAGATTTCGAAGGCCAAAATCAGGTCTTTCCGGCCGCCCTCGAGTCTCAGGAGCGTCTGACCGAACTGGTTGAGGTCCCGCTTTTTGAACCTTCTGCCGCCGACGAGCTGACGTACTTCCGATCCAGTTACTTTGAGATCTGGGATCCCGCAGACCTTGGGCGGGAGGTCATTTTTTCTCTGCGTGAAACACGGCCTCATTGGCAGTCACAGCCTCTTCTGACAGCTAACGATGTTGCCGAAACACTTGGACAGAGAATTGATCCGTCCGGTCCGTTGTTTAGTTCGCGACTCGCGTCCTTTGTGAAAGAAGTTTCCGTATGGTCGCCGAGTGAGCTTCGAGTGCGATTCTCTCGCGTGCCGCTGAGCATCGAGTCATTGCTGAGATTTCCGATCACAGGCCAACCGAGCGTTCCTGAACGCAGCGATAACAGCACATCGGAAGAGGATGCCGCGGAGCCAGTTGAAGAAACGCAATCCATCGAGACAAAACTGCAGCCCGTGGTACTTTCGACTCGCTTTCGAAAAGCCGCTGCGGACGAAAATGGTCGCGTTTTTTTGCGAGTGCGACCAGAACCCGACGGTCTGGACGGAAGTCAGTATCACATCGCAGAGATTCAGGAGAAGCGATTCCCAAGCCGAGACAAACTCCTGCAGGCCGCCGTCCGTGGAGACATCGATTATCTGCCGCATCTCCATCCCTGGGAAGTAAATGCGTTTCAGGCGTCGTCGGATTTTAACACCCAACAATATGCTCTGCCCATTACTCACCTGATTGCTTTCAATCCCATGTCTGAGCGGGTAACGAATGCACAGATGCGGAGGGCACTGTCGTTCGCTGTTAATCGCGAAAGCATTCTGAAGTCAATTGTGCTTCGCGACGAGACGATGAAATTTGGACGCCCAACGAGTGCCGCATGGCCGCTCTCCAGTTACGCCACTGAACCCAGCCAAAAGCCCCCGGAATTTAACATTCGCCTCGCGTTCGCTCTTCGCTATGCATCCGAGCGACAACTGCAACTGGCCGAGCTGACTCGGCTGATGGATATCGCGAAAGTCGAAGCGAAGAAAGCAAAAGTCCCGTTCGACTCTGAAGTATTCCGTGCAGAAACCAAAGTCGACTATATCAAGCTGCCGCGACTCAGATTTGTCGTCGAGCCGGACCCAGGCTGCATGGCGGCAGCCGAACGGATGATGATCTATTGGCAGAGGATCGGCTTTGAAATTGACTTGATCAAAGGCGACCAGCCCGGGCAGCCACTTGGCGACGGTGACTGGGATCTTTGTTATCGTCAGGTGCGAATGGAAGAACCTCTTCTGGAATTGTGGCCATTGCTGGCCAACGACAGTTCACTGGACATGAAGCGGCTTGGCATGTTCCCTGACTGGATGCGGCAGGAACTCATCAATCTTGATTATGCCTCCAGCTTTCAGGATGCGCAGTCACGTTTGTTCACAATGCATAATCATATTGCCGCAGAGGCGTTTTTGATTCCCCTTTGGGAAGTCGACGATTTCGCAGTCTGGCGAAAAACGGTGCTTGGAACTCCCGATCGCCCTCTTTCCACTTACCAAAATGTTGAACGCTGGATCGTGCGACCATGAACCTTTCTATCAATCCACTTTGTCGCATCGCTGTTTCAGCAACCGTCCTGGCACTGTTGCTGTCTGCGAGATTGTCTGCACAACCACCTGTCGCAAATACCGGTGGCGTTCCCGCAGCAACCAAGGCTGCAGACTCCAGCGTTCAGACGCCTGCGACCGCTGCAACTGAGCAGCCTGAATCGCCGCAAATTCCACTGACCCACAAACCTTATGAAGTGCAGGTGGAAGTGGGATTCGAAGGGACAGAAACAATCACTCTGGAGGTACGCGATAAATTCACGGCAGAAATTCGCGACGGCCTGACACGAATGTTTGGTCCAATGTGGAACGCCACGGTCACATCCAGTGACTGGCTGATTCCCGCCGGCACCGCTCGCCTGCAAAGGCTGACTGAAGCAGACCTTCAGGCTCGCTACGCCGGCACTTCAACCGAGAAAGTTCTTTTGATTTCTGTAGCGGGAAGCAATGGCCTGTTTGAGATCAGCTGCCGCGAGTTTGACAATCGCGTACAGGAACTCACCCCGCTTCTGACAGAATCCACTGCGGATATTCAAAGCGTGAGCAACATCGCATGCCGGTTGACAAGAGACTGCTTCCGCCCGGTGTTGCTGTTTTCCGGTCCATCCATTAACAAAACTGAACTGGAGTTTGAACTTCAGGCGGGAACATTGATGCCTCCGGACCCAACAGCCGCCCAGATCGCTCAGGGCGATGTCCTTCGTACCTTTCTTCGGCAGCTGGATCGACGAAATCCTGGCAAGGTCAAGCTGCTTCAGAAGCTGGATCTGTGCTATGTCCGAGTCACATCATTCAATCAGGAACTGCGTGCGGACAGTATCCCGGCAGGCGACACTGACATCAAGGTAGAGGGCCTCATAGCCGATCAGACTGCTGTTTACAAAGACAGTGGCCATGTTCAGGGCGTCCTGATCGCGCATGGTATGGTGCCGTTCGGGGGACGCAGTCGAAGTGTGGAACAAATCGCTCTGCGCCAGCGTCCGTCCGCAGCCCGGAGCAGCGTACGGCTCGTGCTGCAGTCTCGCCCCGATCGACCACTGATTTGTTACCGTGTCGACCGCGTTGCCAAACTGCGTCAGACAGACGTGAATGAATCACCCGGCGTTCGAATGTTGTCTGACCGCAATGGCGACATCGAGATTGCTGTGGATCCGGAAAATCCGACTTTCTGGCTTTACGTTTACAGTGGAAGCGCTTTGCTGGCTCGCGTTCCCTACGCACCAGGTTTGATTCCGCACGATTCCATGAAACTGCCAGATGATTCCGTCCGACTGGGCGTCGAAGGGGAACTTTATCTGCTACGCGACCAGCTTGTAGATATGGTCGCTCAAAAAGCCGTTTACATGAGCCTCGCAAAGAAGGCAGCGACCGAGGGAAACCTGGCTGCACTGGAAGCGTCGGTCGTTCAGCTTGACGCTTTGCCCACGCAAAAGAGATTTGAAGACCAGTTGAACAAGATCCAAACCGACGCATTGACGAAAGCAACACAGCAGAAGAACACGGCAGCAAAGCGTAAAGTGGAAAGCCTGTGTAAAAAGATGGGCGAATCCCTGTCGCTGTTTTTTGCAGCTGATAAACGCGTCAAGGATGCTCAGGAACTTGAGAAGCTGCGGCAATCCGCAGAAAGCCGAGCCGGAGCAGCAGTTCCGGCCGAGACGCCATCGCCCGCACCTGCTCCTCAGTAAACGGGCTCTGGTCCTTACACGACGGCTGACGCGAAGGTGCTCAGCCAGAAAAGCGGTCAGACTTCCATCCAAAGTTAGTTCTGCGATCCACCAAAGGCACCGCCTGGTGCGCCGAACCGCCGCAGATCAAGCTGTGGCTGTTGATCCAGGCTTTGCAGAGCCTCTCGGCGATCCTGCTGAAGGCCATCAGCCTGGTTATTGAAGAAGTCTGACATCTGCACAATCGCAGGCCCAAGCAGGAACAGAAACACAGAAGGCATCAACAGGAGAGCGACCGGGAACAGCAACTGGAACGACGCTGCGTTTGCACGGGCATCTGCTCGCTCCTTCAGCGAAGAACGAATGCTGTCGCTGTAATCCGATAGTGCGCGGGCAATGCTTGTGCCGGTAGTTTCCGACTGGATCAAAAGAGAAGTAAATGAATTCACTTCCGGTGATTCAATGCGGTATCCAAAATTGCGAAGTGCTTGAGGAAGATTGCCGATTTCAGCCTGCTGATCCACAATCCTCAGTTCCTCCGCGAGCGCAGGATGGGACGATACAAGTTCAGTGCTGATTCTTCGTAGCGACTGAGGCACCGTGAGCCCCTGACTGACTCCCATGTTCATCATGTCCAGCACGTCCGGCAAACCGCGTTCAATGTCACTTTTTCGCTCGGACGCTTTGAACGCCACAATCAGCGGCGGGAGCGCCCACATTAACAAGGGAGCCGTCACCAACAGTCCCAGCAACCATGGTTCGATAGCTGGCGGAGCCACGATCAACCAGAAGCCCACGATAACAAGCGCCAGAAATGCTAACGTAAACCGAATGGCGCTCAGATTGAGCCATGAAGCGCGGGAATGATAGCCGGCTGCAATTAATGTCTTTCGCTGAACATCGCGGCGTGTGTCTGTTTCAGGAAGCAGTTGAGCGATGGACGGCGTCAGAGAACCAAAAACAAAATCGTCATTTCGAATCGGCAGGTCTTCAGGCGATGGAATCGGAAAGCTGTCGGCACTTTCGGCGAGTAGACCACGAAAATCCTGAAACAGTCTTCGGTCGCTCCAGGTCGAAATCCGGCCAGCTCCGGAGGAATTATCCATGGGGATTGTCGCAGCGGTGGCCCAGGACCGCCCCGGATCAACTGCCGAAGCTCGCACAACCGACTTAGGCCCGTTGAAAGGCACCGATGAGTTTAAGAACGGCGAACGAGCGTCGTCGGCTGAACGCCCGGGCGAATTCTCACGCAGCCGACTCTGGTCTTCGTCACGATCCCCGGTCATAAGGTTCGGGACCGTGTGTGTCTGCTGAAACGGACTGAGCATTTTGGCTTTCGCCGGCTTCAGCACTTTCCACAAAACGTAGACGGCCACGAGAGCACCAACAGCAATAATCGGCCAGCTGAAAGTCATGAATGGTGCTCCTGAGATGAACAACAACGCATCGAACTTGGCCGGCGAGCCCGTGAAAACACTAAGAACAGCCCACCGAAAGCATCAGATAAACGACCGCCTGCTGAATCCTGCTGCAACTTAAAAGCGAGAACTGCGCTTCAGGATTCGGAATACAAGAAGGCAGCCAATCACCTGAAGAAACACACCCAGTCCCAGTGACAGTCGTCCCCAGTATGAATTCAACAGTGTGTTGAGGTACGCAGGATCACGAAACAAGTAAAAGCCCATCACCAGCACCGGGATGATGACCATCATGATGGCCCCCAATCGACTGGCGATCGTGGCAGCTCGCTGCCGAGAAACAAAGTGCAATCTGTCCCGGACGGCCATGGCGAGGCGTTCCAGCACCGAGATTAAATCTCCTCCCGTATCCTGATGAACGGCCAGAGCAGAGGAAAACATTGTCAGCGTGGAAACACCCGTGCGTGCGGCCAGATCTTTCACGGCACGTCCGACGTCGATCCCCATCTCAATCCGGCGAGCACTAATTCGAAGTTCATCCCCGAGTGGTGCCGGCGTGTCGGCAGCGACCAGCATGAAGGAGTGTTCCAGGTTCCGGCCGGAACGAGCACAGCGTGCCAGTTCTTCCGACATTCCCGGCAACTGATCCATGATAAGTTTCTGCCGACGTGTCCGAGAATACATCGCATGAATGATTGGGATGAGTAAGCCAATCGCCGCCGCCATGGAAGTGACAAATGGGCGTTCTGTGACAATAAAAATTGTGCCCCCCACCGCCAGAGCAGACAGCACACAGAGTCCCAGCCACAACGACGGTGACGTGCGTATTCCGGAGTGAATCATCAATTCATCAAACCAGCCATTCACCGACTCCCCAACGCCGGTGGAATCGCCTCGAGCAAACTGCGTGTCTTCTCGCAACAGTCCGGCAAACTCCGGGAGGCGTTCCAGCGTAGACAAATTGTTGTTGGGAGCGATCATAATCGAATCCGGAATCGAAAGCGCCTGCCAGACGTGGCGTGAATTCCTGACAACGTGAACGTGTCTTCAACACGTCTCTGAAGCACGCAGGGAGTGTCAGTCCATTTTCAGTTCGCGAGCTTCAAACAGAGGACGATACTGTTCCACGTCAGCTCCGGTCATCGCCAGTCGACGAAGCGCCACAGGCACGTGGCCGGTGGCGAAGAAGGTTCCCAGTGTCTGCCCTTCTTTTTGCTCGCCGCTGATGCGATACACAAAGATGTCGTCCATGCAGTACTCGCCATCTTTCAAACCAGAG
>QWOO01000323.1 GCA_003669615.1 Planctomycetota bacterium | reverse complement strand
CAACTGCGCGATTTCCATATCGCTGACATTGAAGACCGGGATTTTGTCAAACGTAGCTGACATTTCCGCTGCCTCTGAAATGCTGCGGTAATCCACAGAATAACCTGTCAGACTGTCGGTGACTCTCTGCATGTCGGATGCGGATGAGACATTATAAGTGCCCGCAGGGACTTCTCTTCCAAGTGAAATCCAGGTGTATCGATCAAACACCGGTACTCGGCTGGAAAGTTCCGGCGCTGGCATCGGCGCGGTTTGCACTTTCTTGCCTGTGACCTCAGAAGAAGTCGCGTTCATCACCTGATGCACGTATTCTGCACCGTCGGGTTCTGCGGCATCGTCGTCGGCGTAGATATCTTCATCATACTGCGCCGCCGCTTGTGCACCGCTGCTGCTTTCGAACGAGTCGGCTTCTTCGACTTCAATGGAATCCATTTCGACAGCATCTGCCGATTCCAAAGTGTCGGGGCTGTAGCGATGGCCGACTTCAAACGACGGATTCAATGCGCTTTCCACGCGAGATGTCCGGGCGGTTCGGTCGGCATTATCCTCGACAGTCCGCTTGGGTATTGCGGGAGTTGTCGCATTGGAGAACGAATATCCGCTTCCGATTTCGATCACGCCGGGCGAACCAAATTCCATGACTCCGGCTGATGCAGCACGAACATTCGGTCCGGATTTTTGTGCCACAGATTCGGAGTCACCGGAGGACGTATTTATGTCTCGCGAAATTTCAGCAGGGTTGTCGGCGGCAAGTGGCGACGCGTTCCACGGATATGCCAGATGCTGAAGATGGTCCAGGGCAATGCGAACACATTCATGATCGGCCAGCTTGCGATTTTCCTGCGCCGCGACCATCAGTGCTTCGTCGGCGAGAAGGCTGATGCATCGAGGTAGTCCGTCGCTTGCGGATGCAATCAATTCGACAGCGTCTGGACTGAAGACGCTGTTCAATTTTCCGCCTACAGCTTCAAGGTGGCGGCTCAGAAATGCGACGGATTCGCGACTGCTCAACGGCTGCAAAAAGGCGTGGCAGCGGATTCTACGACTAAAATCGATCTGAGAAGGGCGGGCCAGTTCTTCTTCAAGGCTGAGAGGTCCGGCAATCAGCAATCGCACGAGGCCGCGACCGTTCCAATCTTCTTCTGTAAAGGCCCGCAGTTCGTTAAGAACCGGAACAGACATAAGATGCGCGTCGTCGATCAACAGCAGAATCGGTCCCCAAAATTCCGTCGTCTTACGCATTTGCTCAACGACGGCCCATCGCGTACAGGCGACTGCTGCACCGGAAAGGTCGGCTGATTGTTCTCCAGCGCGCAGTTGAGAAGCCGTCAACAGCGTCTGCAGGATTTCGGTCGGTGTTTCGAGACTGGCTCCCGAACACATGATGGCGCGGCCCTCATGTTTCAGCTGCGCCTGCAAATGCTTCAGGAGCGAGGTCTTGCCCACTCCAGCGGGACCCGTCATCACGGCAGTTCCGAGATCCGAACGCATCGCATGCAATAACTGCGGCAGAATGCTGCGAATGGATTCGGATACGAAGAATGCGCGGCCAAGTTCTGCGCATTGAAACGGCTGGCGATGAAGACCAAAATTTGATTCGTACATAACCACCCCGTCCGTGGCCGACTCGACGTTCGGCAATAACTGCCGGTCTCGCATCATGCGAGTTCCCTCGTCATCATCGAACGGTCCTGGCCCCGTTCTTTAGCGTAACCGTCGTTCTCGGAATATCTCCGCCAGATCCCCAGACGCGGGCAAACGAAGAACATGACGACAACGCAAATTCGCTGAGCGATGGCGAATTACGAAGAAGGTTTTGGTTTCGCTATGATCCACGCCGATGCCAATCGCCGCTATTCCCGGAGCAGTGATGCGGACTTCTGTGTTGAATCTGAACCCGAGAAGTATTCATGACGCCTGAAGAATTTCGGAAGTACGGCCACGCGATGGTCGACTGGATCGCCGACTATCGCACACGGCTGGAGTCGCTGCCGGTGATGGCGAAGACGGAGCCTGGCGAAATTCGGGCCCTGCTTCCTGCCAGCCCGCCAGAACAGCCCGAGTCGTTTGATTCGATTCTGAAGGACGTGGACGACGTGATTCTGCCCGGCCTTTCGTTGTGGCAGCATCCGCGATTCTTTGGCTACTTTCCTGCAAACAGTTCACTCGCAAGTGTGCTTGGTGATTTGCTCAGCGCGGGATTTGGAGTGCTCGGACTTGCGTGGCAATCCAGTCCGGCCCTGACGGAAATTGAAGAGGTGGCGATCGACTGGTTGCGGCAGATGGTCGGACTTTCACCGGCATGGAGCGGCGTCATTCAGGACACAGCATCCACCAGCACGTTGGTGGCCCTGCTGTCGGCGCGGGAAAGAACGACCAACTATGGACTGGTTCGCGGCGGGCTCCAGGCGGAAGATCGGCCGCTTGTGATCTATGTGTCGGCCCACAGTCACAGTTCCGTCGACAAGGCCGCCCTGCTGGCAGGATTTGGGCGTGACAACATCCGTGTCGTTGAGCATGACTCCGACTACGCCATGAACCCCGCTGCGCTGGAACGGGAAATACAAAAGGACCTGGCGGCCGGACGAGTGCCGTGTGCTGTGGTTTCGACAACAGGAACAACAACGACAACCGCCATCGATCCTGTTCGCGCCATCGGGGAAGTTGCCGCCCGGCATGGTCTGTGGCTTCACGTCGATGCGGCGATGGCTGGCTCTGCGATGATTCTGCCGGAATGCCGTGATCTGTGGGACGGAATTGAAACGGCCGATTCGATTGTGCTCAATCCTCACAAGTGGCTTGGTACGACTTTCGATTGTTCAGTCTATCTGGTTCGCGATCCCCAGCATTTGATTCGAGTCATGTCGACCAATCCCAGTTATCTGCAGACTGCAGCAGATGGCCAGGTGAAGAATTTTCGCGACTGGGGCCTGCCGCTGGGCCGCCGCTTCAGGGCTCTGAAATTATGGTTCCTGATTCGCGAACAGGGTGTAGTTGGCCTGCAGCGCCGGTTGCGAAGAGACATCGCGAACGCTCAATGGCTGGCCGCACAAGTTGCTCTCGTCCTCGGCTGGAAAGTTTTGGCCGCAGTGCCGTTGCAGACCGTTTGCCTGCGGTATGAACCTCAAAGTTTGACCGGTGAGTCGCTGGATCAATTCACTCGCGCCTGGGTGGAGCGTCTGAATCGATCGGGCTTTGCCTATTTGACGCCTGCCATCCTCGACGGACGCTGGATGGTTCGCGTTTCCATCGGAGCCGAAGCCACGGAACGGCATCATGTGGAACAACTCTGGACGGCGATGCAGGCCGAAGTCTCCTCGGCCGAATTCTGATCGCGTGAAAGATATGCATGAAATTCCGTCCCAGAAATCTTAGGGTGTGACAAGCGGAGCGCAGGCACACCAATTTGCCGCAAAACGGTGTGCCCGCGCTGCGCTTGTCACACCCTACAAGTTACTGACGTTCAAAAAATGAGTTGCCGTGTTTTCGTCAGCACAGATGATCGCACAGACACCAGTGCGTGATTACACTGCACCCGCGACACGATATTTCTGGCACATACCTCTCTGCATCGTTTCTTTGGATGAACTGCAATGGCGTTTGAGATCACAATTCCTCGGCTCGGCTGGTCCATGGAAGAAGGCATCTTTGCAGGATGGCAGAAAAAAGATGGCGACGTGATTCGGCGAGGCGACATCCTGTTCGAACTGGAAGGCGAAAAAGCGCTGCAGGAAATTGAAGCCGTCGATGAGGGGATTTTACGGATCTCAAATGATGGGCCAAAGCCCGGGACCGTCCTGAAAGTGGGCGCCATTGTCGGCTATCTGGTCGCAGCAGGCGAATCCGTTTTTCAGACGGCCGGTCCCGCAAATAGCTCATCTTCTATATCGCCCATATCGCCTATTCAGACCGTTGACGATGAAGCGGCTGAGATCGGCAGCGATCGGCCAGCAGCATCGCCTTCAATCCGTCGGATGGCGAGACAATTGAACGTCAATTTGCGGACGGTGGTCGGGTCCGGCTCAGGCGGTCGAATCACCGAATGCGACATCAATGCGGCCGCCACGAGTTCACCGAAAATCGTCGCCGCGACAACAACGGAGAGTTCAGTTCAGGCGGTCACACCGCGCGCCCGACGTGCGGCCAAAGAACTGGGAGTCGATCTTAAAGGACTGCGAGGCACCGGCCGCAACGGGCGAATTCGTGAGCGGGATGTTCTGGCCGCTGTCAGCAATTCTGCGAAGACAAGTCCGCAAAGCGATCGGCGAACTATGATTTCAGGTCGGCGAAAAATTATCGCCGATCGACTTTCCGAGAGCGCTCGTCAGACGGTCCCGGTCACGATTACCACGCGAGCCGATGCGACGAATCTGGTCAGCCTTCGAGATCAGTTCAAATCCTCCGGCCTGAGTCCCTTGCCGACGTTTAATGACATCGTCGCAAAGCTGGTGGCCGGAGTGCTTGTTCAGTTTCCCTTGCTGGCAGGACGCTGGGACGGCGATTCAATCGTGCTGCCCGATCCCGATCAGATTCATCTGGGCCTGGCCGTTGATACTCCGGAAGGTCTGATCGTGCCCGTGCTGCGAAACGTTTCCACTCAGTCGTTGATTACCTTGGCCGCCGAGTCCGCGAAGGTGATTGCGAAGGCTCGCAACGGCCGTCTGTCGAGTTCCGAGATGCAGGGCGCGGTCTTTACGCTGACCAATCTGGGCGGTTTCGGCATTGATGCCTTCACCCCCGTGATCAACCTTCCCGAGACCGCGATTTTGGGGCTCGGAGCGATTCGCAAGGAGCCTGTAGTGGCCGACGATGGAACCATTCAGATACGCCAGCGGATGACACTAAGTCTGACATTCGATCATCGCGTCATCGACGGCGCCCCCGCCGCCAGATTTTTGCAGTCTTTGGTTTCGTCGCTTGAGAACGCCGCCGCCAAGCTGATTTCCCTCGTTCCCTGAAACCAATTTCAGCAGAAGAGCGAACGAACAGTTCAGTCCCATTCCCGTGCGTGTTTCGTTCAGCTGCGAAACGCAAACGCAGTCCAGTTCAGTCCCCCGTGAGCTCGTCTTGGCGTTTCATACTGCCTCTGCACTCGTGCTCTGTCACGCACAAGTTTTGATGTTGATGCGAGCTGACGGAGATATTCACCTGCGTAGATTCGCCGCTCCCTCGGCGAAAAAATTCCGGCGGCAACCTCCAATCAAGTGCTGACGAAAGCACGGCCCGTTGGGTAGAACGTCTCATCATTCAAGACGCCCTTGCCGTTGCGATGAATGCCACTGTTCAGCAGACCGGCTTGGAGTCGGGTAGAAAGGTCATTTCATTGTACCCCGTGTCTCCGACGCGGTTCAACTCGCGTCGGAGACACGAGCCACATCGACGAGTCCGCTGCAATTCGGTCATCAGGTGGGTGGCACTGCTGTTCCTGGCTGGATCTCGCGGATCGCGACGCGGTCAAATTTTGGCGTTGAACTTGAGGAATTCTCTACAAGGGCGCCAGCGATGGTAGATGTTGTCGCAAATGTGTTGGTCGGTCACCGACCGAATCCCAGCCAGAATCAAAAAATGACGCGTAAGATCAAGAACAAGAAGTGGTATGCATTTCTGTTCATTCAGATGAGTCCATGGATGTGAGAATTCAAAGAAAGGCCACTGGAGTTATGGATTCAAATTCTCATCAAGAAACCTTGCGGCATAGTCCGTCTCACGGCTCAGCCATTTCTCTGGGAAGGCGGCACCCAAAAGTTGGAACAGCAAATCAGCTCCTTTGGTTCCCAAAGCAAACTTTGCACTCATGCCGGGCATTATAAATTCGAACATTGCTGGGTCGGCTCCTATCTGATTCGTCGCTTCAAAAAACAATTGTCGGAAGATGATTTCACTCCCTCCAAGCTTTGCGGTATGCCACCCGTGCTCGTCCTCATCCTGCCACACAAGTTTGCCAGCCTGTGTGGCATCGATTAGTCGCTGCAGGATTTCATGTCGATCTTCATGCTTCATCGTGGAGTCACTTTCACACTTTCAACAAAGAGACGATTGAATTCATCAACGAGATCACCACGAATTTGCCAGGTTTTTCCACCATGCCCCGGGACTTCTGGAACTTCGTTCTTTTTCAGCCAATCCCGAGCGCCTGGACGGAGGCGGAATTCGATCTTGTGGCTGAAATCGATCTTGTTTTTGGAGCCAAGCTTATTTGGGTTCACCGCGCCCGGCTCCCCAACGTTCTTGAACTTACCATTCTTCGTTGAGTCCAAATCCAATCCGTTTCGTAATTTCGATCTGTCGGCCTCCAGCTTGCTTCCATATCGAACGAACGGATACTCCTTCCCCGCATTATGCACCAACACGCCGGATTCACCAACGAAGTAGACATGCTCGCCATCGACTTCGAGGTTGTAGACGGGGAGTTGTTCGGCGATGGGTTCGGTTTGTTCAAGCGTCGTGGTGCGGCCGTCGGCGAGGCGGAGGTGTTCGCCGGGGTTGAGTGATCCGGCCTGCACGAAGTCCTGACGGTCTTCACTCCAGAAGGGATGATTGGCCGTCGAACCAATGGGAGTTGCTTCACCCGCAATGAACAGGTTCAGCACTTCGCCCGAGGAATGCTCAAACGTGCCCGTGACCAGACGGCCTTCGCCAAGGATGTCAGAAGGACACGGTTCCGTCTTCTGCAGAGTCGCCCAGTCGGCGATCCCCAGTTCTTCAAACTCCAGCCAGACTTGGCCACTGTCGTTGCGTTCGACCGATTCAATCCACGCCCTCGGTCGAGCCAACCCGATTTTGAGCCAACCGCCATTTGGCTTGGTCTGAAGGAATCGATGAACCTGCCAAGTGTTTGGATCAAACGCACCAAAGTCCCCTGCCGCCTGTCCCGGCGTTTGCGGATTGTCGGCGAGAACATTGTAACCCGCTGGCTGGATCTCGCGGATCGCGACTGTCTTGTATTTCGGTGTGGCGGGCGTTGCTACCGCTTTCGCTACGGGCGATGGTGTCGACGGATCAAACGACTTGCCGTCGAAGCCATGCCAGAGGCCAAGCGAGAGGCTAACGATGGAGACGAGCTTTAGTAGAATTCGAACCATTTGATATCCTTGATACCAGTGTCGCCGACCTAATCGCAAAAAACCTGCACGTCATCAAATTCAAGAACGCCGCAATAACCTTCTGGCTCTGTTTGCAGGAAAGTACGAATGCATCACAGGAACAGAAGGCGGACCGTTTCGCCAACACGGACACCAAAGTGACGTCCATTTCGGGAAATCGCCTCTGCTGAGCCGTGAGATTTGCTCACGATGAAATCGTTGCGCCGACGAGCTGGATGAGGTGCTCACTACTGCGGTGAATCACTCACTTCAGGCAGACGCTGAAGAAGGAATCCATTGCGAATGAGGTCTGGGATAATATTCTCAATTCCACCCATTGTAACATCCCGTACTACAACCATATTTCGCTCGAAGTAATACGAAGATCCGCTTTGCAGAGTATCCTGAATGTCCTGATGCAATCTGACGGGATCAATAAACATGACGGAGTATTTGCGGCCATCCTTGAACTCCAGAAAGGCGTACACGAATCCCTTTCGCTCCATCTCCCACTCATCACGTTCACCGAACCCAAGTGGAAATTTCAGCATCGGTATTTCTGGAACTGCATTCACGGTGTTGTTGCTGCTCATGGGATTGGTTCCGTTACTATCTGCCCAAGCAGTTCTTCAAAGCGTTCCTTGGTCATCGCGACTTTTGGGCGAATTTCGTGATGTCCGAGGCGTTTTCCTTGTTGAACAATTTCCAGCTCGTTGGGAATCGACACCAAGCGATGCGGTGTACCGTGCTTTCTGGCATCGGCGATGTCAACAGGGCGATTGCGTGTTAAGTCGTTATTTGAAAAGGACTTTTGCCAGGTAGTCCTCGTTCCATCCGGCCATCAGTCGTTTGTTCTTGATGCCCACCTTGGCGGTCGGCTCATTTTTCAGCAAGCTCAGAGCCGTTCGACGCAGGATACT
>QWOO01000280.1 GCA_003669615.1 Planctomycetota bacterium | reverse complement strand
ATTCTCACCACGCTGAAGTTCAAACCAGTACACAACCGCTCCAGCATCCCAGAGCGGACTCTGAGTATGATGCGACCAATAAGTCTTTCCCGTGACGATATCCTGCAACCCGTCGCCGTTCATATCGGCAAGCTTCACCGCGTGAAGTTCAGTGAAGAGTACTCCATAAGGACTGTCTTCCTTTGTCTCACCCATCAGCAAATGCTTTTCGAACTCGATGTCACCCGCGGCGTCTCCGCCTTTGTTCTCGAACCAGGCCAGCCCGAAGTCGTGAGCGCTGAGGGCTGTCACCACATCGTGATCTCCGTCCCCGTCTACGTCGTAAGCAAACATGTCCGCACCGGCTCGGGCAAACGGGACTCTGCGAAACTTCCAGACTCCTTCTACCGGGCCTTCAGCCGGCTGTTCGAGCCAGCCGTCGGTAGCAATCATGTCGAGACGTCCGTCACCATTGACATCGCCCACGCCGAGCCCGTGGCCGAACGGATCGGGAGCTGTCTTTTCGGAGATGGAAACGAACTTCCATGCATCCAGCGGCCGGGTCTGATCGGGAAGATAAAATCCATAATGACCCTGTCGCGTGCAGATAAGTTCCGGAATCCCATCGCCTGTGATGTCTGCGAACTGCGGCGCTTCGTTGGCGACCGAATCCGCGACTTGCAGTTTTTCCCACAGTCCGGTGAGTCCATCTTTGCCAGGATTGTAATAGACAAAACCTGGTGTCCCAGGAAATCCGGCTGTCAGGATGTCATTCCATCCGTCTTTGTCGAAATCAAATACCCAGCTGAAGAAATTATCTGCGTAACCTTCGCGCTTCTGCGGTACAGCCGGATACAGCTCATTCTTCGTTAAGAAGTCCGGCCCTGCGTACCAATGCGGCCCATAGACCACATCGGAATGCCCGTCGTTGTTCAGGTCCCCCGCCGATGCGCCTTCCGAATAATAAACGTCACTCAACTGCTGCCGTGCAAACGTCTGCAGAGCGAACTCGTCGGCCGCCAGCGAGGTCGTCCCAACGGAGACAACGATCAGCGTCACGAGTGTCACAGGTGAAAAAAAAAGTAACATTAGTTGCATCGTGGGAATATCCTTGGGCGGAATCACGGAGGGCAGGTTCCCGGAGAGGGCAACTCAGTAGTCAGGAGCCGGTATGTTGTCAAAACGCCACAACTTTGGCCAGACACACACCGTTTTGTTGCTTCGGGGCAACTATCTCTTCCGCTCCGCATCAAAACTTCCGGAGAACCCCATGGGCGTATTTCCTACCCGGTCGATTCCACCAGTCGTTTCCTGATATCTCGGGAACGCTCGGCCATCTGTTTTGTTCTATGGTGTAGCAGCCTCTCGCGCACATTTTGTGTACAGATCTCCCTTCGGAACATTGTGTTATGCAATCAGTCATGAGTCTTCCGAACGCGGTTGAAGAGCTGACCTGTGATGGATCGTTCGATGCAGTTTCGTTCCCGGGGAATGGAACGCCGTCCGCGGCCTCGGGCCGTCCATCGTTTGCCGCTCGGCTGCAGTCGGCTTCCGTTGGTTCGAAAATTCCCTGGCGGCAGTTGAGCGTCGTGGCTGCGATCACCGTGGGTGGCTTGTTCGTCGCACGTGTCTTCTCGACAGTGCTGGAATCCGGCGTGCTGCCGGACAACCCGACATTGCACTTTCTGCATCAGAACATGGTCACGTCTGTGATCGGCTTCGGGCTGGCCGTCTACGGCTGCCGCGTGAATCGATCGCTGATCGCCGAGCAGCAACGACGCGAGCACCTGGGACCGTATAAGCTAATGAGGCTGATCGGATCCGGCGGGATGGGTGAAGTTTATCTTGCCGAACATGAACTGCTGAAGCGACGTTGCGCGGTCAAACTGATTCGCAGCGACAAGGCTTCCAATCGAAAAATGCTGGCACGGTTTGAACGAGAAGTCAAAGCGACGGCTCAGCTGACACACTGGAACACCGTGCAGGTGTATGATTATGGCTGCACAAAGAATGGCACCTTTTATTACGCGATGGAGTATCTTCAGGGCCTGAACCTGCGGCAGCTGGTTGATGAAAACGGACCTCTGCCACCCGGGCGCGTGATCTTCATCCTGCGGCAGTTGTGTGCCGCGCTGAACGAGGCGGCTCTGTTTGGCCTGGTCCACCGCGACATTAAGCCGAGTAACATCTTTCTGACGGAACGCGGACAGATGTTTGATATCGCAAAACTGCTCGACTTCGGACTCGTCCGTCCCGCTTCGTTTGGAACCTGTCCGATTAGAAATGTCAGCCGCCAGCTTCAGGGGTCGCCTCGATTTATGTGTCCCGAACAGGCCCAGGGACAGAAGCCGGACTGCCGCGGCGACCTGTATTCACTGGCCTGTGTGGCCTACTTTCTGCTGGCAGGCCATGCGCCTTTCGAAGACGACAATCCGGTCATGCTGGTCGTTGCCCACGCCAGTACACCAGCGAAGTCGTTTCAGGAGATCGGTGTTGCTGTTCCGTCGGATCTTTCGGCCGTGATCATGAAATGTCTGAACAAGAATCCCGACGATCGATTTCAGTCGCCACGAGATCTTCAGGAAGCTTTGGATCTCTGTGATTCCTCACAGGAATGGACCTGGAGAAACGCCGAACACTGGTGGCTCGACCATCCAGACGATACACACCATCTGCTGGGCGAACACGGAAGCGTTTCCGACACCATCCCCAGCGTTTCAGCCATCGCCAGCGAACCCGACGAGACCTTCGTTTGCAACGACCGAGCGAGGAATGACAGTAACGGTTAAATCGAAGATGAATAGACTACTTCGCAACGTTCGCCGCCGCTGGTTCTGACGGGAAGAACTTTCCAAACTGGTCTCGCATGGCATAAATCGCCACAAGTGTGATTGCGACAAAAGCGATCCACATGCAGACGTCCAGAAACAGGGCTGGGGTGATGCGACGATCAAGTTTACGGTAGCGAAAATAAATCGTGACGGCCGCAATCATCGGCAGCGTTAATGCCTGACCAAACCCGCCTACGACAACCATCCATTTGGGTTCTTTAAACGCGAGAAAAAGGAACAGCGCTAGAACCGGGATCAGCAACGAGACCCAGTGAATCGCGTTTCCTCGCTGAGTCGGTTTTCGATAGGTCACAAATCCGGCGAGACTGAGGAAGTCCGCAACCAGCCGTGCATTCCCGGCGCTCGACAAATACAAAGTCTTGAACAGAACCGCAGCAGCCCCGATCAGGAAAACCATCTGAGTCCATGCGCCGAAGGTATCCACAAACATGCGTGACAACGTCAGGATCATGTCCTTGCCCTGAGGATGCAGTCCCTGAGCATGCAGCACTGTGGCACCCATAAAATAGAAGGCCAGCGTGGAAACTGTAAACACGATCATGCTGACCCAGGCATCCAGGTGCATCACTCGAATCCAGCCCCTTGCACGCCGCTCCCAGTCAGCTCCCGGCTGCACTCGTCCTGTGTAGCGAGCGTAGCCTTTTTCCAGACACCAATAGGGATAGAAGAACAATTCCGTTGCACCCACGCCGGTAATTCCAAACACGCCAAACGCGACAGCAATTCCTTCCGCTGGCATGCCGAACGAAAGTCCCTTCACCACATCCGGCCATGGAATCGGAAATCTGGTCGCAGGCAGCGCACACGCGGCCGCAACGGTCAGCACCGTCACACCGACCACAAGGAACGTGGTGACGATTTCGATACGCCGGTAAGTGCCACTCCACAGCAGAGCAATCGCGGAAAGACATGTGAAGACAGCCCACGGGAACTCCGGACGATCGCGAGTCACCGCGGCGAGCGATGGAATCGTGCCCTGCAGCAGTGCTGTGAGTCCCTGCCCGACAGACGGAAACGCCAGATTCAAAGCCTGACCGACAGTTCCCGTAATTGCACCCAACTGAAACACTGTGGACAGCATCATGATCAGCCACCACCACGCGATCCAGTGAGTTCCCAGGCGAGGTCCGCTGAGTTCGTTGATGGCACCAAGCGTAGGCTTGCCGGATGAGATCGCGTATCGGCCCAGTTCGACCTGAATGAAGACCTTGATCACACAGCTGAACAGAATCAGCCAAAGAAAGACGAAGCCGTGCTTTGCGCCCAGGGAGGTTGTCAGCAACAGTTCGCCGGATCCAACAATCGTCCCTGCCAGAATGATTCCCGGCCCGATCATCTTCAGAGCGGACCACAGCGAAACTGGCGGCTCCTGAATGGCATCGTCCGGGAGCGCATACGGATCATATTCGACGACATCCGACATCGGGTCAGGCCTTGCAAGTGTCAACTAAAGGGTGGGACCGTCAGTTTAACGCAGAGTACCACAGCGTTCACGACACTTTGGGCATTTAGGCGATGGATCGGGCTGATTCGTGGGATGGCACGGGATCGTCATCTGTCGGTGCCGGGCGGCGCATTACAATCGCCCAGGTGTATTCCAGACCAGGATCGCCGGCCCGAGTGGGAAGAAATCGACCGACGATCGCCGCAATCACAAAGCTCGCGAGGTACGGGACTGCGGTGCCAAGTGTGATCGTTGGCTGGTAACTGGTTCCGAACAGGATCTGCCAGTAGCTCCACAGGAAGGAGATGACAATGCTGCAGGCGACGGCAATCTTGACGACTCTTCCGTCGCATTTCAAAAACATCCCAATCAGAAACAGCGATGCTAGCGGACCGAGGAACATATTGAACGCAGGTTGCATCAGGTCGAAAATATTGCGTCCTGAATTCTGCGCCAGATAGGCCACACCGATCGCCAGCGAAGTGACCAAAAGCCCTACGCCAACGGACAGGAAACGAGCGAATCCTACGTCCGAAAGGATCGGTTTTCGATCGGGCCGCAAACGGCCATACAGATCTCCGGCGAACACAGCACTGATACTGTTGACTCCCGAAACCAGCGTCTGCATGGCGTCACACACAAGTACCGCCAAAATCACGCCACCGATTCCAGCCGGCAACTGGTGGGCAAAAAAGTGGGGCAGGACTTTATCGCCTTGTTTAACGATTGTCTTACCATTTTCAACGACAAAAATTCCATCCGGCAAGTACGAAGGATGCTGCAGATAAAAGGCCAGCAGGGCCAGTCCGCAGAGTGCCAGAAGAATTCCGATCGTGACATCAGTGAACGCCGCGACAAGGTAACTTTTTCTGGCCGATTTCAGCGACGTCGTGGAGAAGTATCGCTGCAGAACCACCTGATCAGAACCATGGGTGCAGATCACCCAGAAGAAATTCAGCATCGCCGCGGTGACGACCGTCATGCGAACGGTCGGATCGAAGCTGAAGAGAATGGGCTTCGTATGACCGGCAGAGTTCTCTGCCGCCAGATTCCACCATTCGACAGGGCCGGTTCCGGTTGTCCAGATCACATAACCCAACGTCATGACGGTGCCGCCAAAGAGCATGACAGACTGCAGCACATCGTTCCAAATGGCCGCTCGAAACCCGCCGACACTGCCATACACGGTCGCTGACAGACCTACGGAAACGATGATCCAGTACAGGAAAGATGCGCGCATCATCGCGGGCTCCGCTGCGGACGGATCGAACCATCTGGCAATGGGATCCACGGTATCGGCAGGAATCAACGTTCCCACCATCTGCGACAATGCCAGCGACCCAACATAGGTCACCATCGACATCCAGCCCAGTCGCAGCATCAGGAACAAGAGGCTGCCGATGATGCGAGTCTGCACATCAAATCGTCGCTCCAGATATTCGTAGGCACTTGTGAACCGCAGACGCATGAAAAACGGAACCCAGACAAACAGCACCACAGTCATGCTGAGTGGCAATGCCAGATACTGGGCAAACATGGCCACGCCGTTCTTGATCATCTCTCCGGGAACACCCATGTAAGAGATGCTGGACATCAGCGTGGCCAGAACACTGAGCCCCACTGCCATCCAGGGCATTCGACGGCCGCCGAGGAAAAATTCTCCGGTGCTGGCCTCTCGCCGTGATGACCAGATCACAATGCCCATCGTGACCAGCAGATAGATGCCCAGCGCCAGAAAATCGATCCATTGCAGTCCGTCCCTCGGGGCAGGTGCAGTGCGAGCGGCGATCATTAAACTTTCGACCAGATGTGTCGTGTGTGTCATGAGCCACTCTGCGGGATATAGGTCGAGCGAAATGAAATGTCAGTGCCTTCCGTGTCTTCGCCTTATCTGACCTCGGCTTCCATGCCGTCATTGCAGAGTAGCAGGTCTTCAACGGCGGAATCAATCAACAGAAGTCACCCATTTGAAAGAACCGAAGGCACCAGTCCTCCAGCACACTGCAAAGCAAACGCGTGTTCAGCGTTCACGACGTCGACGCCTTCGCATCGCCGCAAAGCGCTCAATCTGCTGGCAGGTGACAGCCGCTTGAGGCACTCATCCAGGCTGCTGCACGAGTTCCATCGGTTCGATGGATTTTCGCCTTCGTGGGACGATAATGGCTCATCATACGTTGTCGTGCTGCCCGAATATCGTTCAGCCTTGTTCCGCGACGGTGCAGCGCATACAACCGAGCCGGTTTTAGTCGCAGGCGATCTTCCTGCTCCCGGCTGCATCCATTCTCAGACATTCGGACCTGACAATAATCCCATGAAATTTGCACTTGTGATCCCCGATGGAGTTGCTGACGAACCGCAGCCGGAACTTGGCGGACAAACGCCGCTGCAGGCCGCGCAAATCCCGCATATGGACGAAGTCGCCCGTGCGGGCCTTGTGGGACAGACGGACAATGTCCCGGCTTCGATGCCGTCGGGCAGCGATGTTGGCACGATGAGCCTTTTCGGTTACAGCCCGCTCGAATTTCACACAGGCCGCGCGCCTCTGGAAGCTGCTGCTCAGGGAATTGAGCTGCATGAAGGAGATTGGGCGATTCGCTGCAATCTCGTGAACGTGACCGACGGCCGAATGACCAGTTTCACCGCTGGCCAGTATCCCAACGAGATGGCTCGGGAACTGATCACTCTGCTGCAACGCGATCAGTGCGGTGACAGCCACTGGAAGTTTCATCCGGGTGTAAGCTATCGCAACCTGCTGCTCTACCGAGCCCGCGGCCTTGCGGCTCCGTTCAACCGACAGACTGATGGCACCCCACCGCACGACATCACAGACCAGCTGATTGCCGATCATCTTCCCAAAGGCGCAGGTGCAGATGTACTTCTGCAGTTAATGGAACACAGCAAAGAACTGTTTGCGAATGCAGAACCCAATGTAAAGCGCCGTCAGGCAGGGGAACTCGCGGCCACTCAAATCTGGCTGTGGGGACTCGGCCAGCGTCCTGCGTTCAAATCGTTTGTGGAACGCTACGGAGTGCGTGGCGCGGTGATCACTGCTGTCGATCTGCTGCGAGGCATCGGCCGACTGATTGGCTGGGAGGTTGTGGAAGTCGAAGGGGCCACCGGTTATCTCGATACCGACTACGCGGCGAAAGGCAGAGCGGCGATTGCAACACTGTCGCGGCCGGATGTCGATTTCGTAGTCGTCCACGTTGAGGCGACTGACGAAGCATCTCATGAGGGACATGTTCACGAAAAGATCCGCGCTGTGGAAAACATCGACCAGCACATCGTCGGGCCGCTGCATGCGTGGCTGAAGCAACAGGGCGACTATCGACTGCTCGTCTGCCCCGATCATCCGACCTTCCTGAGAACTCGAACTCACAGCCACGGCTACTGTCCGTTTGCCATGTGCGGAACAGGAATAGCAGCGGACTCGGCATCTTCCTACAGCGAAATCACCGCGGCCGCGTCTTCCATCGCGTTACCAAACGGATGGGACCTGATGGGTCGATTCATCGGTTAGCCTTCATCATGTCGGTTTGTGATTCGTGCAAGCTGCGGTTGCTTCGTTGATGATTGTTGTCTTTGGGTGCAGGCACAGACGAATAAGTAGGTCCTTTCTGCCGGACTCATCTTTACCCACATTTCCTGAGTGCAGCATGATATCCGCGGAGGGCGAGGATCAAAGTTTCGAGGCCGCGCCAGATGGTTTGCCAGCCGGGTTGGCCGT
>QWOO01000122.1 GCA_003669615.1 Planctomycetota bacterium | reverse complement strand
TGCAGGCCGCGGAGCATTCATTTGCATTCGGCATCGTTCCGAAAAATTTGGGTTCCCGCAAGTTTGGGTTTGTAAACTGCTGAAACGTTTGGCTCCAATCCGCGCCGTTCGCAGGTTTTGTGAGCCGCCGTCTCCAATCGCACGACACCTGATTACAGGATGAAATACATGATTCACCGTTCGCAGAGAAAATTCGCAGTGGTCACACTTGCGGTCTGCTTGATTCTTGCACAGACGTTGGCCCCGGCCGCGTTGGCTCAGCGAGGCGGGCGTGGCGGTGGCGGTGGCGGCGGCCGTGGAGGCGGGTTCGGTGGTGGCGGTGGTGGCGGCGGTTCACGACCATCGCTGGGCAACGTGGGAGGCAGCGGTGCCAGACCGATGGGCGGCAGTCGGCCAGGTTCTGGAAACATCGGGCAGTCCGGTGGTTCTCGTCCGTCCCTGGGCTCAGTGTCTCGTCCAAATTCAAACGCTGGAAGCGGACTCAGTGGCGGGGCGATCCATCGTCCAGGCAGTTCCTCAGGTCTGGCCAAGCCGGCCATTGGAACAACGCGCCCGGCCGGCGGAAGCGGAAATCTGGGAAGCAATCGCCCTTCGCTCGGTGGTGTCGGGAAACCGACGAATAAACTGCCTGACGCAGGAAATCAGAGACCCTCCACTGGCGGACTCGCGAACTCTGGAGTGTCAACTCGTCCTGCATTTCCTAACACAACGAAACCGCAGTTGAAGCCACCCGCAGCGGTGAAGCCGATCACACGACCCTCGTTTCCGAACAACGGCGTTGGATCAGGAGCCGGCGATCTGGGGCTGGCCAACAATCGGCCGAGCTTTGGAAACGCGCAGCGCCCTGTCACACTTCCGGGTCAGGTCAACAGACCAAACTCTCGTCCCACAACACTGCCCGGCGATCTGTCACTTAACAATCGCCCGATAACGAACCCCGGCACTCTTCCGGGGCAGATCGGTCGGCCGGGAATTGGTGGCAGTCGTCCCGGATTCGGCGGCAACGACAGCATTGTGAATGGCCCGGGAATCAACACTCGTCCGGGAATCAACACTCGTCCAGGTATCAACACTCGCCCGGGTATCAACAATCGCCCGGTAACAGGCAACAATAATTGGGGCAACAACTGGGGTGGCTGGGGCAACAACAGCAATAACAATCTGATCGTGAACAACAATCAGTGGAACAACAACAATCTGAATCGTCCTGCCTGGGATCGCCCCGGCAATAACTCGTGGAACAATGGCTCATGGAACCACAGTGACCACTGGCATCAGAACTGGCACGACCACTGCGTAAATCCACACTATCACAATTGGTACAACGGATGTTGGGGTGGATACTGGAATAGCTCGTGGTACGCGCCAGTGGCCTGGGGAGCTGTTGGCTGGGGACTTGGCGCTTACACGACGAGTCTTTCCAATCAATATGTGTATGTGAACCCGTACTACACGACGCCGGTCGTGGCCGTGTCGACCAGCGTTCCCTACAACTATTCTCAGCCTGTTGTGATCAACAATTACGTTGACAGCCAGTCATCCTCCGAACCTGCTGTCGCGTCTTCCACCACGTCGCCTCCGTCTGCTGCTGCATCGGATGCGACAGGCAACGCGGCCACCGCAAAGTTCGATGAG
This sequence comes from Planctomycetota bacterium, assembly GCA_003669615.1. Lineage (GTDB taxonomy): Bacteria > Planctomycetota > Planctomycetia > Planctomycetales > Planctomycetaceae > SXXK01. Next base: position 6,379 of record QWOO01000122.1, on the reverse strand, counting down.
GGACTGGCTGCATTTCGAGCCCAGGACTATGTCAAGGCGCTGGACAGTTTTAATCAGTCGCTGGCCATCAATGCGGGTGATGCGGTTGTTCATGAAGTGCGAGCACTCACGTTGTTCGCATCGGGCAACTACAGTGAAGCAGCGGTCGCGTTAAATTCGTTGCTGGCAGCAGCTCCCGGCATGGACTGGACAACTCTCAGCAGTTTGTATGAAGACCCGGAACTTTACACGACTCAACTGCGTAAGCTGGAAGAATTCTGTACTCTGAATTCCTCGGATGCATCTGGTCATTTTGTGTTGGCCTACCACTATCTGGTGATTGGAGCGAAGGACAGTGCCATCGCTGCTTTGAAAGTCGTGGTGGCCAATCAGCCGAAGGATGTGACCGCTAAAAAGATGCTGGATGCACTGGAACCGAGCAAGGTTCCGGCCGCTCCTGCTCCGGCCGCTATTGCGCCCCCAGCGGAATCGACGCCTGTCACTGCTGAGCAACCGGCAGGCACCGAAGCAACGACGGCGGAGCCAAAGCCGGAAACAGATCTGGTGGGTTCCTGGCTGGCCGTGAACGGTAAGTCGTCCATCGAGCTTGTCGTTACGGAAGATTCCAAATTCACATGGAAAGCCAAAGCGGAAGACGGTTCTGTCACTGAACTGGCTGGCGACCTGATCAGCACCGCCGACACTCTGACGCTCGATACGACCAGTCAGGGTTCTCTGGGCGGTTCTGTTGTCTCGAAGGGTGTTGACCAGTGGATCTTTCAGCCGCCCGGTGCCGTCCAGGAAACGGACGGAATCTCATTCGCACGAGTGACGCCTTAAAGGCTTTGTCAAAACCTTCACGAGCAGCCGGATTCGTGAGAATTCGGACGAGGTTTCTGAGCTCTTACGAGTCCAGCTGCGTTTTTGTTTTTGCCCCCAAAGATTGCCCACGATGAAACTCGCCTTTGTTGTTCTGTGCACATTTTTCTTTGGTGACTGGCCTCAGTTTCGCGGACCGAATGCGGACGGTCACGCTGACGCCGATGCGTCGCCCACGGAATGGTCAGACGTGAAAAACGTGGCATGGAAGACTTCAATCACCGGTCTGGGCTGGTCTTCACCATCGATCGTCGGGGATCGAATTTATGTCACGACGGCCGTCGCGAACGGGGAAGGATTGTCCCTGCGAGCACTCTCGCTGAACACGAGCGATGGCAGTGTGGTGTGGGACAAAGAGGTTCTGGCGGTCGACAAAGCGCCCGCGATCCACTCCAAGAATAGCCATGCCAGCCCGACTCCGATCGTTCACGATGGTGCGGTGTTTGTGCATTTCGGCACGATGGGGATGGCGAAGCTTTCCGCGGACGATGGAACAATTGAGTGGACCAGTCGCGATCTTCAATATTCGCCGCTTCATGGAAACGGCGGCTCACCGGTGCTGCACGATGGCAAGCTCGTCATTGCATGCGACGGAACGTCTGATCCTTTCGTTGCAGCTGTGGATGCAGGCAATGGCAAGGTTGCATGGAAGACGGCTCGCTCTGTAGAGGCGCGGATCAGCCATTCGTTTGTGACGTCCACCGTGGCAATGGTGAATGGCAAGGCTCAGGTGCTGTCGCCCGGTCCTGATCACCTGGCAATTTATGATCTGGAAAGCGGCGTGGAAGTTTGCCGAGTCCGTGCGCCGGGCTGGTCGGTTGTTCCTCAGCCGGCCGTCGGCCATGGAATGGTGTTCTACAATCACGACTACGACAATCCGGAGCTGATGGCAGTGAAGCTCGGCGGAACCGGTGATGTGACCGATACGCATGTCGTCTGGAGAATGAATCGAGGTGCCCCGAGCACTCCTTCTCCGTTGCTGATTGGCGATGAACTGTACATCGTGGCCGACAACGGTATCGCTTCGTGTCTGGATGCGAAGACGGGCGAGAAACATTGGATGGAACGGCTGGGCGGCAATTTTTCCGCATCGCCTGTGTTCGCGAATGGCCTGATTTTGTTCCTGGATGAAACCGGACATGCCACGTGGGTGAAACCGGGCACGCAGTTTTCTGTTGCCGGAAAAAACGAAGTCTCCGGCCGGACGTTTGCAACGCCCGCCTTTTCCAATGGCGCGATGTATCTGCGAACCGATGAGCAGCTCTACAAGATTGCGATGTAGCCTTCAGGATGTGAGACGGCTCGGGTAAACCGTCGAATTACGCGTTTCTGCTGCATGGCGTCTAACATTTGGTCGCGATGTGGAGCGCCAGACGGCTCTCAGGCTGCCGACTAAATCGATTGAAACAGTGTTTCCGGCGGAGTTCTCGCGCGGTCAGTTCCCGGGATTCCTTGTCGCTTTGCCATTGGCGGCTGTCGGTTATCATTCGCGCTCAAACAAAGTGGCGGAACCGATGTTGCGGAAAATCCATACGCCGCCGGACGGGCCAATCAGCCGACCAGAACTTCGATCAGGCAAACAGATTCCATGGCAGAAAACACTTATCTGGCAGTCGACCTCGGTGCAGAAAGCGGCCGAGTCATGGCGGGACGATTTGACGGCAAGCACGTGTCCCTGCACGAAATTCATCGGTTCAGCAACGGCCCCGTCCGCCTTGGAGGAACTCTGCGGTGGAATCTCGTAGGCCTGTGGACTGAAATCCAGAATGGGCTGCGCGAAGCCGCATCGCGTTATGGATCGTCGATCACGTCCATCGGAGTCGACACCTGGGGCGTTGACTTCGTGCTGATGAATCGCAATGACGAGATGCTTGGTCAGGCCTGGAACTATCGCGACTCACGCACCGACGGCATGCTCGCGAAGGCTCTGCAGCGAGTGCCACGATCTGAAATCTTCAGCCAGACGGGTTTGCAGTTCATGCAGATCAACTCGCTGTATCAGCTTCTGGCTATGTGCGAACGCGATCCGGAACTGGTTTCGCAGGCCAGTCGATTTTTGATGATTCCCGACTTCTTCAACTGGTGTCTATGCGGCAGTCGCGTTGTGGAATTCACAAATGCCACGACCACGCAGATGCTGAACGCAACGACTCGCAGCTGGGCCGACGATCTTCTGCGAAAGCTGGAAATTCCGACGGAGATGTTTCCGGAGATTGTAACCCCCGGCACTCAGCTGGGCGGACTTCGCCGCGACGTCAGCGAATACACAGGACTGAGCAACGTTAAGGTTGTCGCCCCGGCCACTCACGATACAGGCTCCGCGGTGGCCGCCGTTCCGACATCACACACCGGCAATCCGGACTGGGCATACATCAGCAGCGGCACCTGGTCGCTGATGGGTGTCGAAGTGCAGAACGCAGTGCTGTCCGAGAAAGCTCTGCAGCGAAATGTGACCAACGAAGGCGGAATCGATGGGACCTATCGCCTGCTGAAAAACATCATGGGCCTGTGGCTCGTGCAGCGATGCAAAGTCGCGTTTGAAGAACGAGGCCTGAAGGTCGACTATGCCGAGCTGACTCGCAAAGCGGCCGGTGCGACTCCGTTCCGTTCGCTGGTGGATCCGGATCGGCCCGAATTTCTGCGACCGACGGACATGACAGAAGCAATCGCCACCGAATGTCGGCGAACCGGTCAGCCTGTGCCCGAGAACGAAGGTGAATTCGTGCGATGTGCGCTCGAAAGCCTCGCGTTGAAGTATCGTATGGTGCTGGGATGGCTGGAAGAATTGACTGGCGTCAAAGTCAAGGTGGTCCATGTGGTTGGCGGAGGTGCTCAGAACGCACTGCTGAATCAGTTTGCGGCCGATGCATGCGGCGTGCCTGTCATCGCCGGACCTGTGGAAGCCACTGCTTTAGGCAATGTGCTGGTGCAGGCGATGTCAGCCGGTGACATTTCTTCATTGCATGAGATTCGCGAAGTGGTGCGTCGATCCGAATCGATCACCGAATTTCACCCGAAGAACAGCGATGGCTGGTCGGATGCCTGGGAACGTTTTCGAAAACTATGTGAGGTCTGATCGAACACGCGTGTCCCCGGATCCAACGCACGTGACGGACTACACACGGCTCTACGCTTCACTTTAAGAACTCGCAGCGAAACTATGGGACTCTTCGACAAACTCAAACGCAGCCTCGAAAAGACAAAGCAGATCCTGCGGACCGACGTCCGCGACCTGTTTCGTTCGGGCCAGATTCTGGACGATCAGCTCCTGCAGGACTTTGAAGCGAGACTGATCCGCACAGACATGGGCGTGACTGCCGCGGGACGCATTATCACTCGACTGAAAACGGAACATGGCGGTCGAACGGTTGACGTCGACGCCATCTGGAAGACCGTGCACGATGAACTGGTTCAGCTGTTGAAGGGCAAAGACGACATCCGCTGGGACCTCAGCAATCCGCTGTCGCCAATTTTTAAGGCGGCATCGGGCCCCACGGTGATTCTGGTTGCGGGCGTCAATGGGGCGGGCAAAACGACTTCGATCGCGAAGCTCACAAATCTGCTGATGAAGAATGGTCAGAAAGTTGTCCTGGCCGCAGGCGATACTTTTCGCGCCGCCGCGGTGGAACAACTGACGATGTGGAGCGAGCGGCTCGGATGTCTGATCGTGCGCAAGGAAAGTAATTCTGATCCGGCCGCTGTGGCTTTTGATGGCGTCCAGAAGGCGGTAGAGATTGGGGCCGATTATTTGATTGTCGACACCGCCGGTCGCCTGCAGACTCAGAAGAATCTGATGGACGAGCTGGAGAAAATCCGACGCGTGATGCGCAAAATTATTCCTGATGCACCGCATGAAAGTCTGCTGGTGCTGGATGCGACCACCGGCCAGAACGGTTTAAGTCAGGCCAAGAGTTTCTCGCAGGCCATTGGCTGCACGGGCTTGATTCTGTCGAAGCTGGACGGAACAGCGCGAGGTGGTGTGGCGGTCGCGATTCGGCAGGAAATGGGATTCCCGGTGAAATACATCGGAGTGGGCGAGCAGATCGACGATCTGGAACTCTTCGATCCGGACAGCTTCGTCGAAGCCTTGTTCACGCGATAAAGAACAGGTTCAAAGTTAGTTCTCGATGTCGGTTGGCGTTTGCCCGGGCAGTCGCATCCGATGAATGACGTGTCGTCGTGCCTGAAAGGCTCAACCGACCTCGCGGACCAGGCGTCGCAAGGTTGCTTCGTCGATGACCTGACCTTTCGGCTGGCGTTTAATCAACTCCATGATCGCGGCCACACCGGCGTCATCCACGGAGATTGCGAGTTCGGCCAGGCGATGAGCCACCGCCTTGCGACCGCTGTGTCGTCCGAGCACCAGTTGCAGATCACCGCCACCGACTTTTTCCGGACGGAACGGAAGATAGGTGTCGGGATTTTTGAGCAGCCCGTCCTGATGGATTCCCGCTTCTGTCGCGAAGATGTTGGCGCCACCGATCGGCTTCATGCGAGGAATGGAAATCCCGGTCAGCTGGGCAACCAGTTGACACAGCGGCGCGAGTTTCGTCGTGTCCATGTCAAACGATCGCTTGTACTGATCGCCGTGGAGCGCCAATGCCATCACGACTTCTTCCAGCGAAGCGTTACCGGCCCGTTCGCCAATACCGTTGACCGTGCACTGCACCACGTTTGCGCCCTGTTGAATGCAGGCCAGAGTGTTAGCGACGGCGAGTCCCAGATCGTTATGAAAATGGACGGCCAGCAGCGCACGATTTAAGTTGGGCACACCATCCTGAATCGCTTTGATAAAGTCGGCCGCCTTCTCGGGAGTCAGCAGACCCACTGTATCCGGGAAACCGATCGTGGTGGCACCTGCGTCGATGGCTTCACGGTAGCACTGACACAGATAGTCGACTTCGGTGCGACTGGCGTCTTCCGGACTGAACGCCACGATTCGAAATTTGCTGGCCGCGTAACTGACGGAATCGGTGATGATCTTCAGGACCTCACTGCGACTGCGATTCAGTTTGTAAGTGCGATGCAGCGGACTGGTTCCGCAGAATAAACTGACACCTTTTTTGTGCAAAGGATTTCCATCGAGCGCTCGTTCGGCCGCGTCAATGTCGGTGCGAACCGTGCGGCAGAGCGCGGTCAGCACCGGCTTTGTGATCACACCGATCATCATGCGGATGGCTTCGACGTCGGCTTCAGAGCTTGCTGGAAATCCCGCATCCAGCGAATGAATGCCGGTCTCCTGCAAAGCCTTTGCAATCTGCAGTTTCTCATGCGGCTCCAGCGTTGCGCCGGGCATCTGTTCGCCATCGCGCAGCGTCGTGTCGCTGAACAGGACTTTTCCGCTGCGTTTGTGGTGGCTGATGATGGCATGCCGCACTTTTTCAGCGATGCGGTCGGCGATACGTTTAGTTGCAGGCTGCGAATTCATGAGACTTCGTTCGTGACGTCAGCGGACAGCGTTTCGAATTTCGGCCAGTGTAGCAGGTGCGGTCGAGGCCCGGGAGAGTTGATTGTGATGCAT
>QWOO01000134.1 GCA_003669615.1 Planctomycetota bacterium | reverse complement strand
TTCCGCTCGTCGTCGCGCCGTCAGGAACCTGAACGATTTTCTGTACAGGCAATCGCTGCTCCTCTCAAGGCGGAAACGCCATCGCTCGGAGTCGCACGACCTTCGTCGCGACTGACGCGAGGTGGCACATGGATCGTTTCCGGGGGCGGTCGCGGGATCACAGCTGTGATCGCAATGACGCTGGCAAAAAAATACGACCTGCGGCTGCATCTGCTGGGAACGGCTCCTGCACCGCATCTGGACGACAACTTTGTCCAGCGGGTGGCAGCAGACCGCAGCGGCGTCCGACGCGCCATCATGCAGGAAGCTTCGACCCGCGGTGAAAATCCGGTAGAAGCGTGGCGGAACACAGAGAAAGCGATTGAGATTGATGCGACTCTCCGGGAGTGCCGCAGCCGGGGAATCATGGCTGCCTATTACTGCTGCGACGTGTCGGATTTCTCGGATGTCGAAACCACGATTCGCGGTATTCGTCAGCAGGTCGGGCCCATCAACGGAGTCATCCATGGCGCCGGTGCAGGTCAGGACGCGCGGTTCGACCGAAAGCGGCCGGACAAGGTGGATAAATGTCTGAAAGCAAAGATCGACGGCTCGCTTGCATTAATGCAGGCCACGAAGCATGACCCGCTGGAATGCTTTGTCGCATTCGGTTCGATCAGTGGTCGCTTTGGCGCTAACGGTCACACAGATTATTCGCTGGCCAATGACATGATGGCCAAGATTGTCGATCGGTATCGAAGTGAACGCCCGGAAGTTCGCAGCCTGACTTTCCACTGGCATGCCTGGGGCGACATCGGAATGGCGACCAAGCCTGAAGCCAAGCTGGCACTCGAGATGATCGACATGGAATTCATGCCGGCTCGTGATGGCATTGACCACTTTATGCGGGAGCTGGAACTGGGCGGGAATGAGCCCGAAGTTCTGATCACGGACGAAAGTTATTTTCGTAAGTTCTTCCCCGCGGAACGGCTCTCTGTGACTTCGTCTGAAAACGAGACGATGCCGCTGCCGCTGATCTCTTCCGTGGTCACACGCCATGCTGATCAGGCCTGCTCCAGTGTTGTCACGCTGAATCCGCTGACCGATCGATTTTTGTCGCAGCATCGAGTGCAGGGTCGACCAACTCTGCCGTTCGTCGTCGCTTTGGAACTGATGGCAGAAGCGGTGCGTGCGAGAACAGGACGTTCTTCCGCCGGAGTATGCACCGAAGCACGAGCACTGCAGGCGATTCGGTTTTCCACCGATGACCCGCTCGCCGTGACGGTGCAGACACGTCCGACTGCTGACGGCAGCATTGAATGCCGCCTGCTGGCCGACGTGCGTCGGCGTGACGGTCGGATGGTGGAAGAAGATCGCGAGTACTTCCGGGCTGTCTTCAGTCCGGAATTCCGCGACCACAATCCCGTCCAGTCATCTCTTTTCGAAAAGCCTCACAACGCGGTCTGGAAGCGAATTGAGTACGTGTCTCCGGAAGGCCTGATTTATCACGGGCCGGAGCTTCAGGAATTGCGAGAGATTACGGACGATGGCCACACGGTGTTTGGTCGCATCGCAGCGTCAGCTCCGGTGCAATTGTTCGGCGGATCCCGAGCTAGAGGATTTACGGTCCCATGTTCCACGATGGATGCGTGTCTGTACGCTGTTGGCTACGCTGCGTGGCATTGTCATCAGAAGCCCAGCCTGCCAGTTCGCTTTGATCATATTGAATTCGGGCGTCTGCCGGACCCGGGAGAACCATGTCTTGTTAAAATCCACCAGACAAACGTTTCCGATTCCGGAGCTGTGTGGGATTTCCAGCTGCAGGGGCATAACGGCGATCGTCTGATGACAGTTACCGGATACCGCATTGGCTGGCTCAGAAACAGCTGATGTCAACAAAGTCTTGATCAGGGAAACCTATTCCTGCAGAATTGACCTATGTACCAGTCGCCAGTGGCATTCCAGGCACCGTTAGCTCCGCGAAATTATTTCGCGGAGGACGCCCATGCGCAGGACGTGTCCAGCACATTTGAAACAACATGGCAGCTGGTGGGTCTGAAGTCTTCGATCTCCAAAGCCGGCCAGTATCTTTCCGCGGAGCTCGGCAGTGTGCCCGTTGTGGTGCGAAATTTCGATGGCGAGATCACAGCATTGCGGAATGTCTGCAGTCATCGGCATTGCAGTCTGGTGTCGGCGCGACAGGGTGAAAGTGAAAAGCTGAAGTGTCCTTTTCATGGTTGGGAGTTTGGCGTCGATGGGCGGACACGTAAGATCCCCGCGGCGAAAAATTTTCCGGACTTTGATCGCGAACGTTATCGACTGACGTCCTTTCCTCTGGAGTTTTGCGGCGATCTGATGTTTGTACGGGCGTCTGATAATGGCCCGTCGCTTAAAGAGTGGCTGGGCGATCTTTACGATCGATTCGAAGAATGGACCACACTTCCCTATTGGAAGCCGGCGGTTTCAAGAACCTTGCCATTGCCCGCCAACTGGAAGATTCCAATCGAAGCGTCGCTTGAGAGCTACCACATTCCGGAGGTTCACCCAAAGAGTTTTGGTGAAGATCCGGGAGAAGCAAAAAGTGAGCACGCCTTTGGGCGCTTCACAACTTCCTTCTTCACCTCATTCCATACGCCGCGCCTGATCGACAAAGTTCTGAAGGTGTACGAAGGATTCATTTTAAAGATTCTTGGTGTCCCTTTTCATGAGCGATACGAACATCACCATGTGTTCCCCAATCTGCTGATTTCACACACGGACTCACTGACATTAATTCAGAACGTTCGCCCAGTCAGTGGAACGACCTCGGCCACCGATGTCTGGCAATACGGTCGACAGTCTGTCCGCAGCAATCCATTTTCAAAATTGACGGCCACGCTTTGGGGTCAGTTTACGGCATGGCTTTCTTATCAGATCCTCAAAGAGGACATCCGCATCTTTTCTCATGTCCAACGAGGAGAAAAATCGGCTGTCGATCATTCATTGCTGGGCCGATGTGAAGAGCGGCTTCATGCGTTTCAAATGTTTGTTGCCGAACGCATTCAAATAAGCGGGGCCAGTCATTCGTTATCGAATCATTCTTTGACGGGGAGTCCGGCTGATTCATCCTCATGTTCTTTTAAAGGGTCTGCTGTGACTGGTTCGGAGACGCTGCGATGATCGACCTCAATGGCAAAGTTGCGCTGGTCACCGGAGCATCAAGAGGAATTGGACGTGCCTGCGCCCAATCACTGGCTGCATGCGGGGCTTCCGTAATTGTGAACTTTCTGAACTCTGCTGATGCAGCCAAAGAAGTTGTGAATACGATCCAAAATTGCGGTGGGCGGGCGATCGCGATCCGAGCCGATGTGTCGCAGCGTGACGACGTGCAGGCGATGATCGATGTCATTGGGGAGCACTTCGGCCGACTGGACATCATCGTCAGTAACGCGGCCGCTGGTGGCTTTCGGCCCTTGACTCAGGTGACTCCCGCCAACTTCGATTCCATTCTTCGCATGAACACGGCCCCGCTCCTCTGGCTCACCCAAGCCTCCATGCCTCTTCTGCAGGCCTCAAACTCCATTTCCCGAGTCATCGCAATCTCCAGTCACGGCAGCATCCGTGGAATTGCGAATTATGGGATAATTGGGACATCTAAAGCAGCTTTGGAGAGCCTTGTCCGACATCTGGCGTTTGAGCTTGGTCGCTCAGGTGTTAACTTTAACGCCATCATGCCAGGCATCGTTGCCACGGATGCCATTAAAACGCTGCCTGGGTCGGCTGGAATGCTGAAATCGGTGCAGGAGCAGATTCTGGTCAAGGATCGAATGTTGCAACCGGCGGACGTGGCAGGGGCGGTGCTGTTCCTTGCAAGTCCCTTGAGCGAACTGATCCAGGGGCAGGTCATCGTGGTAGATGGCGGTATCAGCATTCGAGTGTGAAAGTCTCGCAGGATGGGGATGACCGCTCGCCATGGACAGTGTCGGAGCAGAAGCCTTTTATGATCGTTCCATCAGAGACATCGGAGCAGAAGCCTTTTATGATCGTTCCATCAGAGACTACCAGCAATCCAGTGGTTTCAGGCAAGGAGCGTCCGGGGATTTTTCCACTGCCGCTGACACCTCTGGAACAGTTTCTGTTTCAGTGCGACACAGCTGCGTCGCCGATGATCATACGTATCGTTTTGCGTCTGACGGGTGAGGCTGACCTTGAGTGCCTGAAAGAAACTCTCCTGAGCGCCATCGGTCGGCATCCACTGGCCACATGCCGAATCACAGGAAATGGCAATCAATCCTGCTGGATCCATGGACCACCAGCAAAAATTGATATCTGCCACCTGGCGGGATCCATCTTTGAACCTGACGGTGGACCGACCAGAAAAAAGATTAACCTTCGGATCGAAAATGGATTGCATGCCGAAATCCATATCATGGACGACGGCATCAAGGTCGTCATTGACGCACATCACGCAGTGACTGACGGGAACGGGCTCCGCCAGATCGTCACCGAATGGTTTCATTTGTACCATTGCCAAATCACTGGAGTCGCATCGCGACTTCCAGTTCTTGACTCTGACCGGCTGCAACAGCGCCATCATTTTCCTGCGCCAGCTGCTGCTGCCCCCATTGGCCTCAGGGAAGCGATTCGCAATTTATTGGTCACCATTCGCGGCCGCACGGCGCGATGGACACTCAGGCGGGAAACGACTTCAGAATCCTCAAGCTCTCAAATCGGTTATTGCGTGGAACGAATTCTTTCGCAGGAACAGTACGATCATATTCAACTGCGACTGGAACAATGGAAGGTAACGCTGAATGATCTGATGCTCGCAACCTGCATGAGCACATTCGCGAAAATGGCGCCTGCGGGCCACATGAAGCACCTGATCACAATCCTGAATCCTACAGATCTCCGACTGCCCTCTGATCGTCGTTTGCCAGCGGCCAATCGATTTGGATTTGCATTCATTCGACGACCACGAGCCACCTGTGTTAATCCGGCTGCGCTGCTGAAAGGGATCCATGATGAAATGCATTATGTCCGATCCAACTATATCGGCGCAGAATTCATCAAGGGGCTTGCCTCGGCTTCCAGAATTCCGGGTGGAGTCGATCTGATCAGAAAGCTGGGCCTTTTTATCCCTTCCCTGCAGTGGACTTGTCTGGGGGATATCACTCGCGGAGGCAAACGTTTGATGACATGGAAAGACGGAGCGATCTTTCTGGGCGAGCTTCGACTGGAAACAGTCACAGGTTTTGCGCCGTTTGCTGATAACGTGCCCCTCAGCATCGCAACCTGCGAAACCGGACGACGAATCACGCTGACGGTTCAGGCTAATTCTCGTTTCATGAATGAGTCCGAGACAAAGGCATTTGCGTTGGCGATTGAAGACATGATTTGTTCCTTTGAATTGCCGCCCACAGATTCAGAAGCTTCAGATCGCAGGGAACATGAAAATGCTGACTAATTCCGAGGGCTGGTTACTGGCAGTACTTTCCGTCAGCGTGATCTGGCTGGTCCTGCTGTGTCGCAGGGGCCCTGTCGCAGCGTTCGGCGTCGGTATGGTGCTGAGTTTCTTGTTTCCAACATGAATTGAAGCCACTATTCTTCGAATTCCTTTTGGTGTCAGCACCACGATGGCCTGCATCACCCTGATGGGATACACTATGCATCGCGATGGAAAGATCATTTCGCCTCTTACGTTGCTGGACATCTCCGTCGCATTGATGTTTCTTACTCACGCCCTTGCGAATAGCATCGCCACAGGCCTTACGATTGTACTACCATTTGAGGTTTACGGGTAATGATACCTGCCCTATCTTGCAGGTCGATTTGCTTTAAGAAGCGACAAGGATGTTCGCTTCATTGCACCCTGGGTGATCGGAGTACTCATGGTTCTCAGCGTCGCCTCGGTTTATGCGTGTGTATCCAGGCTGAATCCGTTTGAGTCCATTTTTGGAAACCGACCTGTGGAACTGGCGGGGCGCAATGCACAACGATTAGGCTTCAAGAGAGCATTCGGGCCAACAACCCATCCCATCTATTTCGGCATGCTGATCGCGGTCCTCACTCCATGGCTGGTCAGCTTCTGGCAACTGTCACGCACTTATGCATTCAGGTCTCTGGCGTTCATTGCAGGGGCAATTTCACTGGCCGGAGCTGTCGGCACCGTGTCCCGCACACCAACTCTCACGATATTGGGATCGGCAATTGGACTCTTGGTGGTCCGGTTCCGCGCAATTCGCTGGCCCATTCTTATCACAACTATCGCTGTCGTCACCGGATTCCTGCTATTCCCCGATAAGATCACTGACACAGTCAGTCACTGGACAGGAGGAGGCGATCGACTGCGAGTGATCGAAGTCGATGGGAATGAAACCGAGTTTTCAAGCAGCCGCAGTCGTCTGGTCCTGATCACCGCGTATTCAAAAGCATTGATCAAAGGAGGACTGACAGGATATGGCAGTGAGGCAGTTTCCCAATTCCCTCCCAAAATTCCGTACATGCAGGGTAAGGCAGAAGCTTCGGAGATTCTGGCGGTCGACAATGCCTACATTCTGATGATGCTGCGGTTTGGATGGCTGGGCGCAGGCTGCTTTGTTTTGACTTTCATAACGGCAATCTTCTCTGCGGCAGTGCTGCACAACAACAAGCCGGATGATTTGTTTCCCGCTGCTGCTGCTGCAATGCTATTCGTCGTATCAACGTTCTCATTCTTTCTGGTCTGGATGAGCTACGATTTTGGCTTTGAAATTCTCTGGACCTGCGGAATCCTGTCCGGGCTTGTTTCCTCACATACGCGCCGTCGTCGCGCTGGAAATGCCATGGTCTGATGTCGCTCCAACTTCAGGGACCGTTTGATGTGATTCCCTCATGCCATCTCTGGATCTCTGAAGATGATCGGGGCGTCTGTCCGGAACGGAATGATGAAGCTGCCACATCAATAATGGATGCTCGCGACCGCCAACGTTGGCAACGATTTCGCCCTGCTGAAAAAAAGCATCAGTTTCTCAGCAGCCGTCTGGCAGTGCGGAATGTGCTGGACCATGAGTTCAGATCGTCAGAAGCGAAGGCGCACTTCACAGCAGACGACTCTGGACGTCCGATGGTGACTTCAACCGACGGAAAGGAACTGTGCAGAATCAGCCTGTCTCATTCGTCCTGTCTAACCGCAGTTGTCATCGTGCATGGAACAACAAAGGTGGGAGTCGACATTGAAACTTTCGGAGACACCCGTCCGGCAGCTTCGAGCAGTCTTGGCATCAGCCTCGAGGAAGTCACTCTTTTGCACCAGTTGACCGGTATAGACACCAAATTCTGTTCGACGGCCGTATGGACAATAAAAGAAGCGGTCTGGAAAGCCTTCGAAGGCGCTAGGTTTGTGCTACCCTCAAAAATAAAGTTTGAACAAAATTCGGCGGGTACGCTCTCCTGGCGTTTTCAGGCAGCGGAGACAGACGATCAAGGTCCGCTCATGCTGTTCATTCCACCCAACATCTTTCATCCCGGCGTGTCAGAAGACAGGGTCACCAGACTTCCCACTGAGTTCCAAACGCACTTCATAGGATGCGTAGCATTGAGGCCCCATCCGGCTGCGGCAAACCAGCTGAACTGAGAGAATAGGCAAACTGCATCAGCTAAACTTCACGTCCCTATGCTGGAAACAGGGTTCCCCTGAGCCACTGGTTCTTTCGATATAAAACGGTTGTCTTCGAATTGGCCTCAAACCTGCCAGTCCATCACAAGGTTCGATCGCGTTGCACGTCTAACAATCATTACACTGCATCCAACGGTCATCGTTTTTCTAGAAACATCGCCACACAGACAGATCACAATGAAACTCAACACTCTACTTATCCCGGTGACGTTCGGGGCAATCATCTTTGCAGCAGTGACTGTTTTAAGCCACATCAGAAGCAATTTGCAGTTGTCGGATGACACGACGGACTCCACCAAGACCCAGGAGGCGCTGCCCTCGTCTGAGCGTTCGCTTCTTTCTGAGTCCAGATCACTGCTTGTCACTGGAGTCACCCTGAACATTCCAAAGACAGACGAGTATCTGCTGCTCGACGCGGTGCCAT
>QWOO01000050.1 GCA_003669615.1 Planctomycetota bacterium | reverse complement strand
TTTGCGACAACCTTGACGGGAGCCGTGGACCAGTCGTAATTGTGGTTGGGGTTCTCAAAACGCAGCGATGGCGGAATCTCTCGCCGCTGCATGGCAATCAAAACTTTGACCAGCCCAATCAGTCCAGCCGCTTCCAGCGTGTGGCCAATGTTGGACTTCACGCTGCCAAGCAACAGACGATCATTTGGGGGTCGCTTGTCGCCAAAGGCCGGGCTGCTGGCCGCAAGACGTTTAAGCGTCTCCAGTTCGGTCGCATCACCCAGCTGAGTGCTGGTCGCGTGTGCCTCCATGTAGTCAATATCAAGTGCGTCAAGACCCGAATCTGCATAGGCTCGCTGCAACGCCAGGACCTGGCCTTCCATACGAGGTGCCCAGAGGCTGCGACCTTTACCATCTGAGGCAACGCCGACGCTGCGAATCACACCCAGCATGGGCAGGCCGTGACGCATCGCGATGTCACGCGTTGTGATCACGATGGCAACGTAGCCTTCGGAGCTGACAAGGCCGCTGGCGTTGTCATCGAACGGCCGTGAGTCGGTCGCAGTGCAGGCCTGCGATTGAGAGAACAAAACAAGATTGTCGACGTTGTTGTAGGTTGCACCTCCAACGATCGCGCTGTCGAGCCGCCCGGCTCTGATAGCCATGATGGCTTGCGAAAGCGCCACCAAAGATGATGCGCAGGCTGCGTCAATCACCGATCGAGGCCCCGCCAGCTCCAGCACCTGAGCTGCCAGAGCGGCCGCCTGATAGGCATGAAAACTCGGCACTGCGCCGCTGCGTCGGGATGGCCGGGTGGAGCGAACGGCGTTGGTGACTTCCGAAAGAATCTCACGTCTCAGTTCTGCAGGCAGCTGGCGGAATGATTCGATGTCATCGACGAACGAAAGAGCTTCTTCAATTTGTGTTCCCAGGCTAAGTCCACCACCCGATTTTGTGCCACCAGAATGGCCGACATAGACGCCAGTTCGCTGAAGGCGATGGTCGTTTGGAATCAGTCCGGCGTTTCGCCAGGCCGTCGCCGCCACTTCAGCAAACTGAACATGAGCCGCATCGAAAAGCGATTCCTTTTCGACAGCCAGAGGACACACATCGCGATTCAGCGGCCGCTCCGGAACAATGCCGCCCAGCGTCGTGTAGGATTTTCCTGATTTGCCTTTTTGAGGATCGAAGTACAGCGTACGATCGCATCGGTCGGCCGGCAAATCGCCGTAACCAGTCCGCGCGTTGAAGAGCAGATCGGCGAACGCAGAGACGGAATCTGCCCCGGGGACTCGGCACGCAATACCAGTGATGACCACAGGTGAGTTCAATACGGCACCTGGATTCTGTTCAACCGACATTCGCAACCTCCGCTCGAAAGTTCGGTTGACTGGACGAGTGCTGCTGAACCTGAGAGATCAGCTGAGTCAATTGGTTAACAAGCCAGTCTTCAGCAGAGGTGGAAGAGTTCCGAAGTGAAGTAGAACCAGGATCCTCCATTTCCAGTTGAACCAGGCCTGAGTTCAGTGCAGACTCTATCGACAACTGGCCGCTGAACAGACAATGAAACGTCGCGGACGAGCTGACGACCCGCAATCGGGAAAGGGAAGCTGAAGCTGCATAAACAGTCGGGCCATTTGAACATTGTTCGATCAGCCATTGCCCGCCGCTCGGTCCGTAAAGTTCGAGGCCGAGGACCGAAGAACTACCGCTGGCTGGCAAGACGTGAGGAGATGATGTGAGCGTTCGGCTTCGAACAAAATCGGTCCACGGAGACTCGGCTTCTTTCACGTTCACGGGCGGACCCGAGGGCCGCGTTTGACGCATACAGAAATCTCGCAGGTTGTCGACACTGAGCGTCGGCAAATCGGGCTCTGCGCAGACCGCCATTGCATGAACCGTGTTGGTTCGGTCAAAAATTGGATCGTCTCTGAAATACGGTTTGAAGGCAGCCACAAACGGCGCCGCCTGTTCATCAATCAACGCGGTGGCTTCTGCACGGCGAGCTGGCAATTTGATGCCACTTTCAAGCACCGCGGCGCGGAATCCATCTTCCAGTTCTGCGGCAGCCGTGCCCGCGGGACTTGTTAAATGGTACGTCTGATTGTGAAGGGCCGGTCGTCGATAAATTTGAGCAATCATGGAAGCGACCCAGTCCACGGTCACAATATTCTTGCGCTCATGACCACTGAAACCCAGACGCCGGAACCAGTCGCCTCGGTCAGGCAGGCCGAAGCGCTGGCTGAGAGCCTGAAACATCGCAAAAGCGCTGTTGATGGTCTGGTCGGAACGCATCGAAGTGGTTGGATGCAGATCGATCACGATGGACGGGCGATAGACAGTCAGGGAGTGAATCGCCGCGGACTGACGGAGCATTTGTTCTGAGATGGTCTTGCTGCGTTCGTAGTCATTCCCGAATTCCTGACCCACGTCGGACTGACTTTCGAGAATCCGGTCTGAACGCAGACCGGCGATGTACGCCGTTGAGACGTAATGCCATTCGCGGATCCCGGCCTCCGTCGTCAGTTCGAGCAGCCGTTTGGTGCCGTCGACGTTGGTTCGATACGGTTCGTTATCCGGATGAGTGCTGGCCGGACGAAACAGCAGATTTGCGGCCGAATGAATAACACTTCCGCAGTTGGCAGCAATCCAGCGGCGGTCTGAATCCGAAAGGCCAAGTCCTTGCGAACACAGATCGCCCGACAAAACAACGGGCCGGATAAAGGTGCGGTTAAAACGCTCCTCCAGGCGGAGCATCAGCGCTTCCATTCGCTCGGCCGCCGACTGTCGGCGGGTTCCCCGTACCAGGACGGCAACAGGAAGATTGCACCGCAGCAAAAGCGCAAGCACCAACCCGCCCACCAGACCGGTTGCGCCGGTCAGCAGTAAAAAAGGGCGAGATTGTGGCGTTCCTGTTGGCATGATCCGTAATTTCTCGATGACATTTAATGAAGCGGCGGCAGTTTCGCAACCATATCATCTGTTCAGGATTTCCCACCCGGAAAACTTCCCCTAGTTTCCCAACGCCGCATTCTTGGACCAGATGGCCCATAACGCACGAAAAAAAACGTCCGCCCCCCTCAGTAAGCCCTGAAAACGTCAGCAATTCCGGAACAAGCGGCCATTCCTATTTCGAATGATTTGATGAATGTGCCGATTATGGGCGTTTGTTGTTCCTGGTAGAGTACGTTCCTGCTGCTGGACGCGCCGCTCGTCATTGATGGGTTGAGTGCGGCTTTCAGCCAAAAGCCGGTCGACAGGTAGCATCTCAGATTCGCAATTTTCGCATTTTCCCGTTGAGGCAGTGGGTGGGTATGACCGATTGGCTGAATTCGATTCAGCGACCGGCTGCTGAGCCCATGGCCTGATCAAATGACGTCTGGCCGTCTCCTTGCTGGACAGAGCCATGTTTCCGTTGGAAATTGGCCGTCGTGTGACATTCATGATGCGATTCCATCCTTGAAATCCGTGGTCAAAAATACAGTCGCATTTTACCACGGATAACGCTGAGAACACGAATCGTGGTTCATCGCAGGAAAGAATCGATGTTTCCACGTTTCGGCACCCTGCCGAGTACTCAAACGCACCGTCGAACTTGGCGCTGTCCAGGTGGTAGCGGGTACTCTTCGCAATTGTCTTGGGTGAGGTTGATCACGATCAGAACAGACGCATAAAAAAACGCGATGCTGTTGGGACAGCATCGCGTTCGGGATTCAATCTCAATTTTCAGGCGGTTGCATTTAAAATTTCTTTGGATCCACGATCGTGTTAAAGTTAACCAAGTTCAGCATGCCATTGAAGAAAGCCTGTGCTGGCTTCATCTGCAGCATGATAACATCGTTCGGCTGTACCAGAATTCGTTCCTTCTGGTCTACCATCGCTCTTGCAAGATCAACTCGAATCGGCAGTTGCCGCCCATCGGGCATCTCTCGCAGAATGATGACTCGCGTTGGACGCACCATGTAACCCGGCGTTCCACCTGCAAGTGCCACGCCTGACTGTCCCAGAGGACCTCCCACGGAGCCGTTTGCCAGTGCTATGGCTTCGATAACATCAATGTCTTCGTCGCGTGGCATTGGAATTTTAGCCCCGGCGACCAGACCACCGATGTAGAAATATTCTTCTCGACGTGGCAGATAGACTACGTCGCCGTCTTCCAGCACCACATCTGCAGCAGTGAATGGCAGCGATTCACCCGGACATCCCGTCAGCGGAATACGAACGACCTGGTTCTCGCCAGATGCACCATTCCTAAAGCTCTCTGACCTTGATGCGAGTTCCTCAGCACAGATTGCGTGGGGGTTTGCCAGCCCAGCACGTTTGAAGACCCAAATCTCGCGAGCAGCATCCGTACCGGGCAAACCTCCCGTAATGGACAGAGCATGCAGGACGTCGTTTTCGTAGGCTGGCAGGTCAATCACATCTGCGGACCCACGATGAATTTGATCTACCTGACCAGGTTTGACAAGTTGGACCTGCGGTGCAGGAGTATCCTCACGCAGAACCACGACCCGGTGAACTCTTGCCGTAATCAGCGATACTTGAACTCGCTCAGTTTCTTCTTTTGTGATCTCTTTCTCACGATAGGCATTCTTGACAGCATTCGTAGCCTCCTGCAATGTAAATCCGGACAGGCGCACGAGACCGACGAATGGCAAGTCGACTGTTCCATCCTGGTCGACCATTACGGGAAGACCAGTCGTCGTTCCAATAACGCTGCCGTGCGGCGGATAGTATCGTTGATTGATCGGTTGTGTTCGCTGCAGTATCGGAGTTCCTTCAGTGCCCGGCGGTATCACGCCAAACACGAATACGCTCAGTTGGTCTCCTGGGCCGATAATGTGCCCATCTGGCTTTTGCTGTCCCAGAGCGGTGAACGGAAAAACGGATCGTCCTTCTCGAGGCTCCACGCAGAGATGCCGGGGCAGCCGACTGGCTGGTATCGATTCATGCACATCCGTAATGGCATGACATCCAATACTCGCATTCAGACTCAGAGCGGCGGCACCGCTGAGGCAGATGGACGTTAACTTCGCCGAAAAACACTTGCGGTTCATGGGTACCATCCTTGGAACCAGTGCCACTCTAAAAAGAATGGACCTGCGGAACATGATCTCTGGGTTTCTGAGGGCTGGAATGGCATCTTGCCATTGCTTCAGCAAAAAGGCGGCGGGCCTAAGTTTCCCCAACGAGTTAAGCAAATTAACGCAGCCCTACGGCTGGATCTGTCGCAGATTCCGCGTTGGCGTTCAGCACTAGTTGCCGTACCAGCGAAGACGACACACTGCTTTTGGCAACGAGTTTCACCGGAACGGAAGGTCCAGGCGTAGCCGTGCTGGAAGGTTCTGGGTCTTTTTCATAACCCTCAGTAGGCGGCATAGGTTTTTCCGCACCGTCTGTCGGAGGGACCATTGGCCCTGCTGAACCACTAGATTCGGCCTCACCAGCGGCCGCAGGATTCTCGGAGACTCGCTCCGAAGAACCGGGTGCAGGCTCAAAACTTTCTGACTGTGGTTGAGCGTAGTCAAAAGGAATGTAAGCCGGCATTGACTGTGCAGCGTGCACGGTCGTGCCTGGTGAGTGGGGGAGGAAGGTCGGGACATAGTGAAAGTCAGGTTGTGACTTGGCACAGGACGCCCCATCCTGATATCCCGTATACCATTCATTTTGCAGAGATGGATCGTGTTCTGTGAAAACTGGGGGTTTCCAGTATTTCTTAGGTGGAACGAGAGGCGGCTGCCCTTCTCCACCCGTCAGGACATCGTAATAGCCTCTTTTCCAGCCATCACGATAATCGCAGGTAAAGCATTGCTCGTTGCAGCCATCGAACTCATGCCATGCCTGGCTTGTGCGATATTTCTGGCCGAATTCGTATTTGCAGTCGCTTAGGGCCGTGCAGCCTGACAACGAAAGAAAAAGTGCCGCTGCACGCCAGCGTCCTCCAATGACAACTTTATTCCACATGAAAGAGACTCCTGTTTCTCTTTAAAACTATCTGAGTGCAAGATCGGTTTGGTTTCGTGAAGGAAATGAGTCTTAATTCAGTGGCCTCTCACTTTTAGCGCACCTTCCGGTCCGACATCCTCAGAAATTGCCAAAGTCACGTGCGTAAGCCATTTTATTTTTCCCCCCGGTGTGATTTACACGCCCTGTAGCATCTATGATGGCACACGCTGGACAAGAATGTTGAGACTTTAGATGACGAATTGGGCAGGAGGGTATTTGGGGCGGTCTTGGGCAGGGCTAACGGCGAAGCCAGAGTGCCTCAATGCTCCGTTCAAACATGGATAATGTACGCATGAATAGTTTCGGGAGTTTCATGAGCCAATTTCTCGCGAGGAAGGGGCCATTATGGAACTTGCCATGAATTTTTCTTTTTCGTTGGCCGTTCTAAGAGGATATGCTCGCGAGCCAGACAGGATCTGATGCCTTCCGTCTCTGCAGTAACCGACAACCGGCTGGCTCAGCAAGGAGCGATTTGTGGAAGAAACGTCTCAGCTCATTCAGCCTCTGATATGCACGCGAGCGATGTCGACGTTGAAAACCGTCGTACCTCGAAACACTGCGCATCGTCGGGTGGATTCAGCGTCGGACACCTCGCGGCATTTTCAAACTGAAGGCTTACTGAGTTACCGGCAGGTATTTCTGACTTCTCTGCCATTGTTTTTTGCTGATCTGGCAGCGCTCGTCGTCTGCTACCTGGTTGGCACAGTGGTGACGACGCTAATTCTCCAAACACCGATCTATTATCATGGACTCTGGAATAATATGACGGCACTGTGTTTATGTCATTTTTTATTGGGCAGCGTTTTGGGACTCTTCCCCGCCTCAGGAATGAACCCTGTTCGAGAACTCAGGAATCAGATCACCTCCATCAGCGGCTCGTTCTTGGTTGTCATCGCGCTAAATGGCTTAGTGGGCGTCGTTACGACCAATGAAGTAAATACAGCGATGCTGGCGTTCCCGTTGGTCGTGGTTGTTGGTCCGTCGTCACGTTTCACTGCTCGTCGCGCCTTCGCCAAGTGCCACTGGTGGGGGGAACGTGTCATCATTTTGGGAAATGGTCGACAGGGAAAACTGGTTTACCAGTTTCTGGAACGAATGCCACAGCGAGGTCTGAAGCCGCTCGGTGTCGTTGATGAATGCGCAAATGAACACTTGATGTCAAATCTCGACGGGTCGCTCGAATTCCTCGGTGTAACTTCGGAACTCGTGTCCGTCTGTCGAAAAAATGATTGCCACTGGGTGATTGCAGCTGTAGGAGACAAATCGGAGGAAGAAGTACGTCGCATCATCGCAGAGGGGAGCTTGATTCCTAACCTGGTTGTGCTGAACTCGAATATGATGATGCCCACATTATGGGTGAATTCGTTTGAAGCAGCTGGATTCACCGGGATTCATGTCCGAGACAGGATGCTGGTGCCATTTGATCGGATGTTTAAACGAATCGTGGACGTAGGGCTCGCTGCCCTTCTGCTGGTGGTGACAGTCCCACTATTTCTAATACTGCTTCTCTGGGCTCAAAAAGTTAATAGCGGTCCCGTCTTTTATTGCCATCACCGCATCGGGCGGCAGGGTAAACGCTTCGGCGTTTGGAAATTCACCACGATGGTTTCTGATGCTCCGACGGTCCTGCGAGAGTATTTGGAGTCGAATCCTGCCGCAAGGCGCGAGTGGGAAACCTTCCACAAGTTAAAGAATGATCCTCGAGTGATTGCTGGGTATGGAACTTTTCTTCGGCGAGCCAGTCTTGATGAGTTACCGCAGCTGTGGAATGTATTGAAGGGTGAGATGAGTCTCGTCGGGCCGCGGCCCGTGTATACCCAGGATGAAGTTCAGATGTATGGAGATCTGTACCCCCTCTATTTGAGAGTCCGACCTGGATTGACCGGGCTTTGGCAAGTAAGCGGCAGGAACAATACAACATTTGCCGATAAAGTGTGCTTGGATACCTACTATGTGATGAACTGGTCATTGTGGCTGGATTATTTCATACTGCTGCGAACCATTCGAACCGTTCTATTTCGGGAGGGCAGTTGCTGACATGAGTCAATATTCTGCC
>QWOO01000255.1 GCA_003669615.1 Planctomycetota bacterium | reverse complement strand
TTCTGCAGGCACGCCCGGCATGGCGGCAATCACACATGAATGTTCTGGTGAGGATTCAATCTTCATCAAAATCCCCGGCGCTGTGCCGCAGCTGTTAGGCAACGCATCAGATTTTTCAGGCCGGTCCGCCTGGCGAAAATTGCGTTCGGGCATGACGCGGCCCCGAGCAAGAAACAACGCCTGAATTTGCTGCAGGGATTCTTCATCCCGGATCAACGGCTGCTTAAATGCCAAAGCCAGCGCATCGCGAGTGATGTCGTCCAGCGTGGGCCCAAGTCCGCCGGTAATCAGAACGACCTGGGCTCGCCTGGCGGCGGCTCGAAATTCATGAACGATCGCATCCATGTCGTCGGACAGTGTGGTGTGACGGGTGACAGTCCAGCCCAGAGATTCCAGCTCACGGCTGAGCCACTGGCTGTTTGTGTCGAGCTTCGAGCCACAGGTGAGTTCAGAGCCAATGGCGATGATTTCAGCGTGCATGTGTCAGTCAGAACAAAAAAGTGACGGAACCGAACCGGGCTGAGAAGTTTAACAGCAGCGATGGAAACTGGTATTCCATGCCCTCGGCGAAAAACGTTCATCCGGCGGGCATCAAAAGGAACCGAACACTGTTCCGAGAGCCACAACAACTGCGGTGGCGATCAACGGGCAGACGATCGTGACAACGCCCACGTCGCGGTAGCTTTGGCGATGCGTGACGCCGCAGATCAGCAGCAGAGTGATCAACGCGCCGTTGTGGGGCAGGCTGTCGAGACATCCACAGGACATTGAGGCGACTCGGTGCAGCAGTTGAGGATCAATGCCGGCAGCAACCGCTCGTTCGTAGTACGTTTCTCCCAGGGTTCGCAGAGCGATGCTGAGCCCGCCGGATGCGGATCCCGTGATGCCGGCCAGCGCATTGACGGCGATCGCTTCGGAGATCAGCGGATTCCCCGGGGCGATTCCGGTGACAAAGTTCTGCACCACCGTAAATCCGGCAAGCGATTTGATCGTGTTGCCGTACCCATATTCACACGCCGTGTTGAAGACCGGCATCAACGACGATTTCGCGCCGGCCGAAAGAGACTCCTTGATCTTTTCAATCGACCGAAAATGCAGCGATGCCGTGATCAGCAGCGTGATGACCAATGAAAGAATCGTGGACCACTGACCGACCACTTTGCTGAGCTCCGTCTTTCCGAACTGCTCGTCGGCCAGATAGCTGGCATCCCATTTGGGAATGATCAGCTGCGAAAACAGAAAGTTGAGCCCGATCACGCACAGAATCGGCAGAAAGGCGGCCATTGCGGATGGAAGGGCAGGCTGGTCTTCGGAGACCTTCACTGCTGCTTCATCAGCAGGGGCAAGGCTTCCAAATCCTTCTCCTGCTTTCTGAGCCTGTGCGACGCGTGAATTCAACCATAGCATACCCAGTACAAACATGACCGCTCCGCCGATGCATCCCAAGCCAGGGGCCGCAAAGGCTGTCGTTCGGAAAAACTGCATCGGGATCTGATTCTGAATCTGCATGGTGCCGGGCAGCGCGGTCATTGTGAAGGTGAACGAACCCAGTGCTATCGTGGCGGGAATCAGTCGCCGTGGAATATCGGCTTCACGAAACAGTGAACGCGAGAGCGGGAACACAGCAAACACCACGACGAACAACGACACACCGCCATAGGTCAGAATGGCACAGCTCAGCACAATCGCGAGCACCGTTCGCTGCACGCCCACGGCACGCACGATGACATCCGCAATCTTTGCAGCGCTGCCGGAGTCTTCCATCAGTTTGCCAAACAGTGCGCCCAGCAGAAACAGAGGAAAATAGTCCTTCACAAACTGTCCCACGCTGCCCATGAAAATCTGCGTGTAAGTCGCCAGCACTGGCAGATTGCCATCAAACACCACCGCCAGCAGAGCACAGACAGGGGCCAGAACCAGAACACTGACATCGCGATAGGCCAGATAAATCAACAACATCAGCGACAGTACGATTCCAATCACGCCCAGCATGTGACAACCTTAAAAGCAAACACAGATATCCATTGATCAAGCATGCGCTGTTGATGAATCAGCCTGGCCGAACGCCCTGGGCGAAGCGATCTATTTCCTTCGCCCCTTCTTGCCCTTCTTCGGCTTCGCTTTGCCGTTCCCGCCGTTACTGGCTTTGCCTTTCTTCGGTGTCCTTCCCTTGCCGGCGCCGCGGCCAGGCTCGGGAAACGAACGAGAATTTCCACGGCCCCGGAACTCGTCCCCTGCAGGTCGACTCGGGCCTTCCGATCGTCGACGTGGCGGGTTGCTGGTCCCGACCACGGGGCGCAGATCTAACATGCGTCGATCGATGTCCACGGCCGCAACGACAACTCGCAGCGGATCGCCCAGCCGATACTCACGCTTCGTGCGACTTCCGATCAGACGCCGAGTCGCCTGATCGAAGACGTAGAAATCGTCCCCCAGCGCACTCAGATGAATCATCCCTTCAGCCGGAATCTCCACGCCCTGGCAGAACATCCCGAAGCTCTCGACACCCGTGATAATCGAATCCATTTCCTGACCGATGCGTTCTGACATGTAACGCAACATCTTGATGCGAATCAGTTCACGCTCAGCCTTTTCCGCTCGCCGCTCAGTAATGGAACAGTGCTTACCCAATTCCATTAGTTCTTCGATAGGCTGAGCCGTTGCCGACTTCTTTGCGGCCAGTTGACCAATCAGACGGTGAACCGTCAGGTCCGGATAGCGTCGAATCGGACTGGTGAAGTGACAATAATCTTCTTCCGCCAGCGCATAATGTCCCTGATCATCGGGCGAATATTCGGCCTGCTTCATACTGCGCAGCAACGCAAAATTGACGGCTCGCGATTCCGGCTTCCCTTCAACCGATTTAATAATCTCCTGCAGCTCCGTACGACTTTGCGACTTTCGAACGGTGATGCCCAGACCCAGGCAGAACTGTTCAAAATTCCGCATCTTCAGTTCGTCCGGATCGCCGTGGACTCGACGCAGAAACGGCAAACGTTTGCTCTCCAGAAGTCTGGCGACCGCAATGTTGGCGGCCAGCATGAATTCTTCAATGATCTCGTGGCTTTCATCATGATGCCGCTCGTGAGCTCCGATGACGGTCCCGTCCTTATCGAAATCAATTTCGACTTCCGGGATTCCCATGGTCAGCGCGCCGTTGGCATAGCGGAGCCGTCGAAGCATCATCGCCAGCTCAAACATATTGTTGAGCAACTGACGGATCGGTGCCGTGACGCCCTCGACCTGCTGCGCCGGGTTCTGAATAATTGGCATGACTTCTTCATACGCGAATCGACGCACAACTTTGATCGCCGAGTTCGCAACGTCGTAGCCGACCACGCTGCCGGTGGCATCGAATTCAATAAACGCGGATTTCGTGTAACGCAGCTGTCCCTGCTGGAGACTGGCCAATCCATTGCTGATCAGTTCGGGCAGCATGGGGATGACGTGTCGAGGCAGATAAACGCTGGTGCCCCGTTTGCGAGCTTCAATATCCAGCGGACTGCCGGCCGGCACGAAGTGCGCGACGTCGGCAATGTGGACTCCCAGATGCCAGTGGCCGTCGTCCGATCTGTTCAACGAGATCGCATCATCGAAGTCG
Organism: Planctomycetota bacterium; assembly: GCA_003669615.1. Lineage (GTDB taxonomy): Bacteria > Planctomycetota > Planctomycetia > Planctomycetales > Planctomycetaceae > SXXK01. Next base: position 4,451 of record QWOO01000255.1, on the reverse strand, counting down.
CGAGCTGTCGCGGGGTCGATGGTAATTATTGTTTCAGCGGTCAGGTCCACTCGTCCGGCCAGATTGTTTTCATCAAAGGCTTCGGCCTGTCGACGAGCATCGTCGAGAACGGCTTCTGGAAACTCATTCGGTACGCCGAGACTATGCACGACTGTCATCGTGTCGACACCCGGATCGCCGCGCTTTCCAAGGACTTCCGTGAGCACCGCTTCACCATGCCGACTGGCCGTGGGGAACCGCAGCATTTCAATAACCACTTTATCGTCGGGCGTGGCACCTTTGGCACCCGGGTCGCCTACGTGGATCGGTGCCTGAAATGCCGTCCCGTCGATCTGCACAAATCCCTGGCCACCGGATTCCAGATAGGTCCCGACGAAGACGCTGGTGGCGCGTTCGATGATCTTTTCAATGATGCCGCACCGCTGTCCGCTGGTTCGACGTTTTGCGGTGAGTCGCACCAGGACATCGTCGCCGGTCTGACCGTCTCGCACATCCCGCGCGGCGACGTAAATGTCGGCTTCACGTTCGTTGGGATCTTTTTTGGCGGGGATTACGAAAGCAGCGCCGCTGCTGATTTTTCGCAAAACGCCGGCGATCAGTCCCGCATCGCCGCGTGCACGCAACCGACCCTTCTTGTCCTGCCGAATGCGGCCGCTTTCAATAAGATCGGCGAGTGCATCCTTGAAGTCATGGAACTTCGGTTTCGTGATCTGCATCGATTTTGCCAGAATCGATGTGGTCATCGGTGCGTAGTCGATCGCATTGACGATCGTCAGGATCTGCGATTCCAGAGAAGACGGCCTGCGTGAATTGCTCATAGATAATCTCGGTTTCTATTCGCCCGTGAAGTCGCAGTCACCCCCTCATCCGGCCTAACGGCCACCTTCTCCCCCAAGGCGGAGAAGGACTTTCTTGCGACTGTCCCCTGTCCCCCAAGGGGGATAAGGACTTTTTTTTGCGACTGTCCCCTCCCCCCCCCGGGGGAGAGGGCTAGGTGAGGGGGTTTGTCTTTCTGCGATTAGTTGTCTGGTCTTTGTTCTTGTCTGCCCCCGGCATCCGGCCTTGCCGCAGACAACTCTATTTTCGCGGCATCATGAAGCCGAACAAGTCTCGAACTTGTTCAACCGTCAGCGAATCCAGCATTCCGTCAGGCATCAGAGATTTCCCGGTATTGCGAGATTCCTCCACGTCACCTTTTGACACCGACAATTGCTCTTTATCAGTCTGGATCACAAACGTTTCATCCGTTTCAGAAACGACCACGCCCGTGATGACGCGTCCGTCAGTCAGAGCAATCACAGAGGTCGTGAACTGCTTAGGCACGATCGAACTGGGATCCACAATGTTCATCAGCAGGTACTCAAGATTGCTGCGATTCGCACCCGTCAAATCCGGCGCGATGGCTTTGCCTTCACCGTAGAGCTTATGACAGTTCGCACAGGACTTCTTGAACAGAGCGGCTCCGTTTTCCAGATCCGCCTTTGCCAGCGTTTCAGGAGTCAGCTCTTTCTGCCATTTTTGGATTGCCGCGATACGGGCTTCAGGCGTTTCCTGAATCACTCCCCATTTGGATTCCAGGACTGTCCTGATGTGATCATTTCCAAAGGCCGCCATCTGCCGCACCTGAGCAGCCGTGAGTTCGCGTGCATCAATACGACCTTCTTCGATCGCCTGAATCAGGTCGTTCGCATAGGTCTCACGACTGGCCATTGTGTCGATCGCGAGCCCACGATTTCCATCCTTGAAACCAGCCATTCGCGCGAGCAGCTGTTTGGCAGAGTCCGGATGATCAAAGCTGGCGAGTGCGCGGATCACTGTCTGATAGACGGCACGATCGCCGAGCAGGTTAAAAAACATCGGCAAAGATTCCGTATCTTTCGCCTGAGCCAGTGCCAGAATTGCCTGTTCACGAGCGACTGGATCCATGCCGGCATCACCAGCAAGTTTTCGCAGGTCCGCAATCGCCGCTCCATCGCCGAACATCACTGCCAGCGAATCAGCCGCCAGAATCACGTCCTTATTGTTTGAACTGCGAAGCTGCTTTTCAATGTCCGCCCACTGCTTTGGCGGGTCCACTTTCGCTCGCCCAGCAAGGCCCGACTTGAATGAGGTCAGCAACACAGCAGCCGAACCTTCGGCGTTCTGATTTTTGCTGGCCGCCTTCTTGCTGATAAACTGCAGTGTCGCTTCGACAACTTCCGGATGAGTCGTGATTTCATGAGCCAGTCGACGAACGGCAAACTGCTGAAGTTTCGCATTCGAATCCAGCAACTGCAGAGCACCATCATTCCCAACAACCGGTTCAATGCCGTACCAGGTCATTAGCGTCAGCTGATTCTCTGCTGCGATTGTCTTCGCATTGTCGTCGCAGCTCAACGTTGCCGCAGCCAGAGCCCAGCGCTCAGTCGGCTCGAGCTTCTGCAGGACCGAAACCAGGGACAGCAGCACGTTGGCAGGCTGTGGCTTCTTCGCGAGCTCGACCACCGCGGCGAAATGAGCTTTCAGACGGGCTGTGTCGCCGGCAACCAGTTGAATGGCCTGTGCCACCACAAGCGCATCTTTTGACTGAAGTGCTCCGGAAATCTGAGTCGCATTGTTTCCGCCGAACGCTTCCGTATAAAGCAACTGACTGACAGTTTCATAGCTGGTCATCGGCGCCAGTGCTCGCATGGAAAGCTCGCCGTTGGCAATCAGCTCCTGGCGAATTCGTCGCGAATGCCGTCCGAACCAGTCGCCTTTGTTAATCCAGTCTTTATTGAGGAATGCCAGCTTGTTGGTTCCCTTCAGAGCCGCCGACTGATCGGCCGTCAGCTTGGGAGTACCATAGGCAATCCGATAAATTCGTCCGCTCGTGCGATGAACTCCGTCATGGTCATGACATTCCCCGTTGTCTGACCAGTCCGACACATAGACAGCGCCTTCCGGGCCCATCTTAATGTCAATCCCGCGGAACCACGGGTTCTTCACGATCATAAAGTCAGGCTGACGTTTTCCGACGTAGCCGCTTCCCTGCTGATCAAGCTGGTTCACATTCATGCGGCGTCCGTGCGTATTGCACATGAAGATTTTGCCGCGGTATTCCTTCGGGAAATTTTCGCCCTGGTAAATCATGCCTCCAACATGCGAATGCCCACCACCCAGATCGTTGGCGACTCCGTCACGGCTTTCATTCCATTTGGTCTTTGTGTCCCAGTGATAATGATCGGCCGTCATATCCATCAGCTCGTAAGCATGCGGATTGAAGTCCTGGCCGTACATTCGCTGATAGTGAGCCCCTGGAATCACGTGCCAGAGATGTCCCTGGACGTTGTTCGTCATGAAGAACTGGCCGTCCTGGTTATAGTCCAGACCCCACGGGTTCGTTGTGCCGTTGCAGACGACTTCGATCAAATGCTTTGTCGGATGGAAACGCCAGACGCCGCAGTTCATGAAGGGCCGCTCTTCGCGCGGTGTTCCCGGGACGCCGGGGTATGAAGTATCGACAATACCGTGTCGACCATAGAGCCAGCCGTCGGGGCCCCAAACCAGCCCGCTCACAAAGTTGTGACCGCAGTCCTTGCTCCAGCCGTCCAGCATGACGACGGGTTCGCCGTCGGGAATGTCGTCGCCGTTTTTGTCGGCAATAAATGAAAGCGTTCCATCATGCAGAATCCAGAGACCACCGAAGCCCCACGTCAGGCTGGTCATCATGAAGCCTTTGTCCCAGAAGACTTTTCGTGAGTCGTGCTTTCCGTCTCCGTCGGTGTCTTCCAGAATGACAATGCGGTCACGCAGTTTGGTTTCGTACGGACCACCGCTGTAGCTGTAACATTCGGCGACCCACAGTCGTCCCTTGTCGTCGAAGTCCATGCAGATCGGCTGCTGCACATCCGGTTCGCCGGCGAACAGAGTGACATTGAAGCCTTCTGGCACGTCGATCAGCTTCACCATTTCGTCAGGAGCTGGCGGATGTGAGTCCGGTGGGTCGGTATTAAAGGCTTTGGGAAACTCATCTCCGAATGCGGCGGCAGGCATTCGCAGCGTCACGGCACTGACAAACAAAACAATCGCAAGACTGCAGTGACAACGAACAAGGCGTGAAACAAAACGATCGACGGACATCTGCACGTTGTCCTTTTTAGGTGGGCAGGGAACAGGAACTCCTGATCAGGATACAAGCCGCACAGTCTGACTTCCCCATCGGCATTTAGCAACGCGACGACGGGCTGCTTTTGCTTTACACTACGCTTTCAAGAGCCGATTTGGCTGGAATCTTCCCGACTCTTTCATGGTCGCCACGTCCATCACAACAGGAACGCTTCATGATCGCCTTGATTGCCCACGATGCTCTGAAGCAGGAGATGCTCGAATTTGTCAGGGCTCGAATTTCCTTTTTTAGCCAGCAGTCGCTCGTTGCGACAGGTAACACAGGCAAGATGCTCCACGAAGCACTTGGCCTGCATGTCGAACGC
>QWOO01000295.1 GCA_003669615.1 Planctomycetota bacterium | reverse complement strand
TTGAAGGCTGGAAGATCACAAATTTCGGCGGCGAAGGCGAAGTACTCGTCGAAAACGGCGAAGTCGTGATCTCGCAGGGAGCCGATCTTTCCGGCATTCATACCGAGCAGGAAATTCCCAAGTCGAACTATGAGATCCAGTTTGAAGCGCAGCGCGAAGCTGGAAGCGACTTCTTTGCCGGGCTGACGTTTCCGGTGAAGGACAGTCATTGTTCGCTGATCATCGGCGGCTGGGGCGGCGGAGTGTGTGGGATCTCCAGCCTGAATGGTATGGATGCGTCAGAGAATGAAACGACCAGCTATCAGGCCTTCGACAAAGGCAAGTGGTACAAGATCCGAATCGTCGTGCGAGACAATCATCTGCACGCATGGCTGGATGATGCGAAGATTGTGGATGTGGATACAACCGGAATGCGCATCGGAACTCGTTTTGAAGTCGATCGTTCCAAGCCGTTCGGATTTTCCACGTACGCAACGACCGGCCGCCTGAAGAATGTTCGCGTAAGAAGCCTGCCACCGGAATAGGCAAAGTAGGCGGAGTCATAGCCTTTGAGCCTGAGGCGTTAGCCGAATCGTTTGGGACCAGGAAATTCGGCTATCGCCTCAGGCTCAGGTTAATCGGCGGTCTGAATCTGCTTGTCTTTTTGCATTCCTTTTTAATCTGTTCATCTCCGGAATCCTTTCTGTGCCAACCGCTCCATTCATCTACGAACCGCTCCTCAATCTCGGAACCGACGATACTCAATATCGGCTGCTTACTAAAGACCATGTGCAGGTGAAGCAGTTTGACGGTCAGGACGTGCTCTGCGTTGCTCCTCAGGCTTTGACGCTGCTGAGTTCCCAGGCGTTTCATGACATCAACTTTTTTCTGCGACCTGCTCACCTGAAACAGGTGGCTGCGATTCTGGATGATCCGGAAGCGTCGGAGAACGACCGCATGGTTGCCTTAACGATGCTGAAGAATGCCGATGTTTCCAGCGCGGGAGTGCTTCCGTTTTGCCAGGACACCGGCACAGCCACGATCCTGGGCAAGAAGGGCCATGCGGTCTGGTCGATTGGCGATGAAGAGGCTCTTTCACGCGGTGTCTACGATGCCTATACCGAAAACAATCTGCGATATTCGCAGAATGCCGCTCTGAACATGTGGGACGAAAAGAATACCAATACCAATCTGCCGGCCCAGATGGATCTGATGTCTGTCGATGGCGACGACTACAAGTTCTTATTCGTTGCCAAGGGCGGTGGTTCGGCCAACAAGTCGTTTCTGTTTCAGGAAACTCGAGCCGTCCTCAACCCGAAGTCACTGGTCGAATATCTGACTTCCAAAATGGTCAGTCTTGGCACAGCCGCCTGTCCGCCATATCACCTGGCATTCGTGATCGGCGGCACTTCCGCCGAAGCGACGATGAAAACCGTGAAGCTGGCTTCCACAAAGTATCTGGATCATTTGCCAACCACTGGTAGCGCAAACGGCCGCGCTTTTCGAGACGTGGAGCTGGAAGCTCAGCTGCTGGAGGCGGCTCGCAAGACCGGCATTGGAGCACAGTTCGGCGGTAAGTATTTTGCCCTGGATGTCCGCGTCATTCGTCTGCCTCGTCATGGAGCCTCACTGCCGATCGGTATTGGCGTCTCGTGCAGCGCCGATCGTCAGGCGAAGGGCAAAATTACAAAGAGCGGCGTTTATCTCGAGCAACTGGAATTCGAACCGCTCAAGTACATTCCGGAAGAGCTGCGTCATCGCAAGGATGACAGCGCGGTCCGAATTGATTTGAATCGGCCGATGAACGAGATCCTCGCCGACCTGAAGCAGTATCCGGTGACAACGCGTCTGTTGCTGTCCGGCCCGATCGTCGTCGCTCGCGACATTGCACATGCGAAGCTGAAGGAACGGCTCGACGCTGGCCAGCCGCTGCCGGATTACTTCAAGCAGCATCCGGTTTATTACGCGGGGCCTGCGAAGAAGCCGGAAGGTTACGCGAGCGGTTCCTTCGGGCCCACAACGGCTGGTCGGATGGATTCGTATGTGGATCTGTTTCAGTCGGCTGGCGGCAGCATGGTGATGATCGCCAAGGGCAATCGAGGCAAGCAGGTGACGGAATCCTGTCACAAGCACGGCGGCTTTTATCTGGGCAGCATTGGCGGCCCGGCGGCAATTTTGGCGAAGGAAAACATCCGCAACGTGGAAGTGGTCGAGTTCCCTGAGCTCGGCATGGAAGCCATCTGGAAAATCGACGTCGTGGATTTCCCCGCCTTCATTCTGGTCGACGACAAAGGCCACGACTTCTTCGAAAACGTCGGCGGTGGCTGTTCGCATTAGTGGTCAGGAGACACATCGTGCTGTGGGAACTTTTTCAGACAAGTCGTATTGAACAATCCAACCGTAACGCGGCGGAGGCGGAAGCCTCGGCCCGTGAGGCTCAGGGCGACGTCGGCGACCTTCGAAGACGAGTTCAGGTTCTGGAGAAGCAGTGTGAACGGCTCACCCTGGCCGCCATGGCAATGTCCGAAATCGTGCGCGACAAACTGAAGCTCTCGGAGCAGGAAATCGAAGCAAAGCTCGCAGAGATTGATCTGCGGGACGGTCGCCTTGACGGCCAGTCTCGCCCGCCCGTGGGCAGTTCCTCCGTGGCCCGTTGCCCAGACTGCCATCGACCAAACGCGGCCAGCCGTCGCCAATGCCTCTACTGCGGAACCGCCCTGCCTCTGGACTCATTCCTGTTTCAGTCGACGGATAGTTCCGAAACTGTTTAGAAACCTCAGGCCGGACCGAGCGCCAGCGAGTTCCGGCATCGCAAGCAAAGATCGGAACTCGGTCCGCTAGTTCCGGCCTGCGAGTCTTCACTTATTCTTCCGGCACCACATGGATCGTCATGAAAGTCGTTTCTGCGAATGGGCGTTGCGCGGCGTCGTTGAAGAGCATGCGAAGTTCGAGTTGATCGCAGACGGCGATGTCGGGGATGACCAGTCGGATTGTTTTGTCATCGATCTTCTGGACCTCCTGAATCGTCAGTTGATCATGACCTGTCTGGCCGGGCTTGCGAACGGAGAACTGGTCGGAGCCATAACGCTCCGACCATTCGTAGTCCCACATCTCGGCGGAATACGACTGCGGGTTGCACGCGGACTCAGGATCGATATCAAACGTCAGCGACAGTTCGATGCCGTTCGGAACCACGGTGACTCGGTCGATCATCTGCACGTCTTCACCCGTGTATCGAAGTCGTTGCAGGCAACCATCGAGCCCACCAGCGGGGCCTTGCCAGCCGGACAGGCCGACGCCGTAAAGCTGACCGTCTTTGGGATTGAACCGCATTCGCATCACGCCTGCATCCCACTGATGCGGCAGCGTCATGATGGCTCCCTGCATGACGTCGCCGACTTCCTGAAGCGACATGGAATACAACCAGCCCTTGCCAAATGACGAATGAATCATCCGACCGGCGAGTGGCCCAAAGCGCTCGTCTGCCGCCCAGACCTGACCGCCGCAGGAGTTGTCCAGTTCCTGAGGAGTCCACACGATGGGCTCATCGAACGACTTCGGCAACTTGCCGCCGTGACGTTCTTTTAGCCATGCGGTCTGCTCTTTGTTGATCGGCATGTTGCCCAGAAATGAATCGGGACGAATCAGCGAAATCTTTCCCGCGGGCATCCATGGTCCCTGATTGTCGGACACAGTGAAGCGATCGTCGGCCAGCTTGCCCATGCCGTTCGGTGTTCGCAGGCCCCATGCCACGACGTCGGCTCGATGACCTTCGGGAGGAACTCGCATGATCGTGCCGGGCCGGTGATGATCCGTGTACTGCCCGGCCTTGGCAAAGTAAAAGTTGCCCAGCGAATCGGTCTGAAGATCGAAGTTGAACGCGTGGAACGAGGACGACACGTCATCATCATTCCAGAACGCTTCGATGAAGTCGGCTTCATCGTCGCCATTGAAATCATGCAGACGCTTCAAGCCGTCTCGACACGTCACATAGATCATCCCGTTGATGACTCGCACGCCGAAAGGTTCAAACAGACCTGCGGTGAATCGCTTCCACGTGACTTTCGAAAGACCCTGATCGATGCCGCTGACGATGTAGACGTCGCCGCCGTGAGTCGTCACAACACATCGGCCATCATCGAAGAAATCAAGGGCACTCGTGCGAACCCAGGCGTTCCATGGATTTTCAAACGGCACGGGAATTGTATCGAGCGCGTAGCCGTTGACGGACTGGCCGAGCGAGCCGTTGACTTCAAGTCGCTGAGGCCATCGCGGTGCGCCGCCCTTTAGTTGCGTCGTCATGTCGATCCGTTTGTGCTCGCGCAAGCCGGAGATGAGCGAACGGAAACTGGCGAGTTCGTTTGCTTCTTCCAACGTACTTCGGACGATGCGAAATTGTCGCGGCGTGTCGGATGGAGGAATCGTCAGAATCAAGCGGCCAGAATTATCGCGGCTCCACGTGAGCCCTTCGACATCATCAAGCACCTGCGCGATGCTGATCAGGCCCCAGTCGCTGTCGTTCGGTTCAACAGCTGGCGGTGTGTCTGATCCGGGTTCCCATGCGAACAATGATTCGCCGTTTGGTGCCGTTTCGGATGAAGTAAGTTCAGCCAGCTGCTTCGCGGACCAGACCCGATCGTGAATTCGAACCCACGCGACATCGCCCTTCAGATCGCCTCCGAAGTTTGTCGCCGTCGCGCCGATCTTGAGGACGAAGAACTCCACTGGATCACGACGAAAGCCTTTTTGCTCCGCTTCGAGCTTCCCGTCAACATACATCCGAGTCGACTCATCATCCACCACCAGCGCGGCGACATGCCATTGGCCGTCAGCCACATCGGACTGGCCGGACATGGCTCCGACCCAGCCGATGTCGTACACCAAACGGCCTCCGCGGACGATCAGAGTTTTGCCATTCGGCTTCCAAACGCCGCTGGCCGGAGTCGACGCGATCAACGTCCCGCCATCATCGGTCCGGAATCGGACCAGCGTGGTTCGACCGGTGGTTCCAAGATCCAATTTCTTCGCGTCTTCTCCGTCGACCATATGTCGAGCGCGATTCGGTTCGGGCTTGGGAACGTTCTGCTCCGGCGGCTGACCGGTGGTCGCAAAGGCCGCGCGATCGGCTGGCGCTTTCGGCTCTTTCAGGGGAAGAACTGTCGAGTTCGCTTCATCGACCAGTCCCGCCGGGCCGCCTGTTGATGTCAACTGAGCCACTGACACTCGCAACTCGCGATCACTCGGGCCGACGTTCAGCGTGTGAACCAGCGACACGCGACCGTCGTTGGTAACGGCGTCGATGGATTCCAGTACATCGCGGTTATGAATGGAATAGCTCAGGATGGCTCGATCGTCATGCAGATAGTGGCCGCGATGTTGCAGCCAGTCTTCGCGAATCGCCCCACGTGGAGGTCTCGCGTCTGTCTGATCGAACGAACCGTTGAACTCCCATTGCCAGTGACCGAGGCCCGGGAGTTCGTCGCCATCGACCTGCGGCATACCTTCGCCGCGCTGGCGATAATGATGAGTCTCGCTGAGGTCCAGCCAGCCCTTCCACGCCGCTGCGAACCGCATGCGATGCAGGTCATAGCAAACGGCGACGTTATCCTTCAGACGGAACGTCAGCCCGTTGTTGACCTGCTGGCCAAGCTGCGATGCCAGCACCGGGCCGAAGTCCCGATCGCCCGCTTCTTCTCGTTCGCCCAGACTTGTGCCCTTTGGCAGTTCCGCAAGATAGGCATCACTGACCGCCGCATAATCACTGTTCCGATCCTTCATCAGCGCTTCGCGGACGTAATGCACGACCTGATATCGTTCCTTCGGCGACAGGTGCGACAACGGCGCCATCAACCCAGCACCGCGGCTGACGGTAACAAACATACGATAGGGATCGGCGCCGAACTTCAGCTTCTGAGTCCCAAACGCGCGAGCGGTGGGAAGCTTGGGCGTGTTCCCGTCAGACCCGTGACAATTGATGCAATGGCCTTCGAAAATTCCCTGACCGATCTTGAAATCTGCTTCGCCCAGCGACTTCAAAATCTTCGCGTGATTCAGATCGAGCGTATCATCGACAACGATCAGTTCCTGTGGGCTCGGCTGCAGTTCCTTCGCGCGGTCCGGTCCTCCGGATGAGATTTCACGGAGGTATCGTACGAGGTCATAGAAGTCCCGTTCTTCTCTGAGCGACGCGATAAGCCCGTTTGGCATCATTGAGGTTTTCGACGGGACCATCTCTTCCACGTCCCTGCGATCAACGATCGTCTCCTGCGAAAGATTGGACGCATCTCGCAGAACAATCTGCGTGTCATCCTGCTTCGCAATCATGCCCGTGAGGACTCGTCCGTCGTTCATCGCGACAGACACGGTTTCGTAACCCTTGCGAATCGACTTTGACGGATCGAGCAACGATTCGACGATGTGAGCCAGCGTCGTCTCGGCTCCGATCTTCGCCAGATCCGGCCCCAACGGTGACACATCTGCCCCCGCCGCATGACACTTCCCACACGCCGCCGCCGACTTATGGAATACCAACGCTCCACGTTTGGCGTCCGCTTTCAAGCGAACGATGGCTTCGATTTCCTGCAGCGATTTCGCTCGCAACGTCTGCTCGAGTTGGTCATCGCCCTCGAGCGAACTGGTGACGATAAGCATTGCAGAGAAAATCAGAACGCGGTAGAGCACAGGAGACTCCAAATCTGGCACGATGGATGGGACGTCTCATCGTAGAGATCATGACGCAGGCCGTCTAACTCGGCACCGCATGTTGACCGCTCTCGGGCAGTTTTTTGCAGATATCGCGCGTGCCTGTAGGGCAGTACGGACTCAATGATTGAGAGCGAAGATTAAAGATGCGTTTCACATCCACGATCCTTGAAGCTTCGTCCCATGCAGAAGAATCGAACGGTCAGCCGGTGCTGCTGGGTTTCAACGCGGGGGCTGGTGGGCGTGAGATTGAAGCATGGTCCGATGAAGAGATCGTCGATTACTACGGCACAGCCGACGGCGCGTATCAATCCGGCCTCCGCGCGGCGGATGAAATAAACCTGAGCCTGAGACGCTAGCCGAGAATCGCTCTACTGTAGAACGACTGTCTCAGTCGTTCAGAGCACTGGCGATCACCGGCCGGTCCTCTGCAAAACCAGAAAGTTGTAAAACAAATCACGACTTGCTGGCACTCTTGTCATGCATCCCCTCATTGAACGGCAACCTGCGGGCAACTGTGCTTCGTTTCGCCTTGATGAATCTCTTCGATTGTTGTTCAGACGGAGAACCGATGACCAAACAATCAACATGGCAACGACGCGTTCTTCGTGGCGCGTTCATTTATAGCGTCGTACCGTATGTGTCGGTCGTCCTGATCTTTGTAACCCTCCAGCGACGATTGATGTATCGCCCCACGCCGTCCGAGAATCTCAGCGTAGCGGAACTGAAACTTGATCCCAACAACTTCCGCGATGTCCAGTTGCAGACTTCAGACAACGAGACTCTTCGCGGTTGGCTTTTGACTGGAAAGCGGCTGGATGGCGATGAACCTAAAGCGATGGAACGCCGGCTGGTGATTTACTTCCCCGGCAATTCGCTCAATCGAAGCGAACGCATGCAGGATCTTCAAGAAATTGCTGACTGTGGATACGACGTTCTGATTTCCGACTACCGAGGCTATGGTGACAGCACCGGGAATCCATCCGAATCCGTTCTGACGAAAGATGCGAAGCAGATTTGGGACTACGCTCAGAATGAACTTCAATACCTCGAAACCCAAATCACGCTCTTCGGCGAATCACTCGGAGGCGCCGTGGCACTTTCGTTGTGGTCCGACTCGTCCGAGTCAAATCCTCAGCCGAAAACCGTGATCCTGTCATCAACCTTCGCGTCGATGTCTCGTACGGTCCACGAGCACTATCAGTGGTTTCCATTTCACTATCTCGTGCTCGATCGATGGCCATCCGTGGACCGCATCAAGAACGTCAAAGTGCCGATCACAATCTTCCACGGCACAGAAGATGATTTTGTTTCCCTCGCCCTGGATTCGAACCAGGTCCGGAAGTTTCGTTGACTTCCATGCCATCCGTTACACCAGCGAGATAAAGTTCTCCCGGGCCCCGGCAATCGATCACCAACGCCCGGTGTTCGATGTCAATAGACTCATCTGCCGGCAAACAGGCTCACTAAAACTCTGCAAAGCCATCCGGGGTTATGATCGCTTTTCTTGATTAGCTGGACATGACGCAGATCGATGGCGCGTTTGTCTGTCTGCATCCATGGGGCTGTAATGTTGGCCAGACGCGGGTTCAGAACAATTGCTGAATGGGCTCGCCTGTGGTCAGGCGATGGGGTCTGCCTGTCTGGTCAACAATGTTGACAGCGTGATCGATTCCCATCCGCCAGAAGATCGTGGCGGCGACGTCACCTGGCGTCACGGGGTCTGTATCGGGATGAGCACCGAATTTATCGCTGGAACCGAAGACCGCACCACCTCGCACACCACCCCCGGCCATCAGCACCGAATAGCAGTGAGGCCAGTGATCTCGCCCAGCACTCGCATTGATGGTCGGCGTCCTGCCAAACTCTCCCGTAGCGACAATCAGCGTGGAGTCCAAAAGGCCTCTCTGGTCGAGATCTTCAATTAACGCCGACAGAGCCTGATCGGCCAATGGCAGCAGATAGTTCTTGTGCTGACTTTCACAGTTGACGTGAGCATCCCAGTTCTGTCCCTGCTGTCGGCAGTCATAAACGTTGACAAAGGGGACGCCTGCTTCAACCAGTCGTCGCGCCAGCAGCAGGTTCTGACCTCGCATCTGGCGAGCGAAGCCCAGTTCGCCACCTCCGCCATTCACTTCGCCTTTGGAAACCGGGTCCGAGCCAAAGCCATAGCGTTCGCGCATCTCAGGAGACTCCTGAGTGATATCCATGGCTTTGTGAATGGCGTCTGATTGCAACAAATCAAACGCCTTGTCGTAATACTTGCTGATTGGGCTGACGACACTGGCGGCCGGATTCAATGCTTCCAGCAGACCGCGGCGTTGTCCCAGTCGAATTCCGTTCATTCCATCACGAGGACTCAGGGCGTCGACGGGATAAATTTTCCTGGCAGGATCCACATCAATCTGCAACGGATCAAAAGCATTGCCGAGAAACCCGCCTCCCTGACAAGGTGTGGGAATCACGTTCTGAAAAACATAAGGCAGTGCCGCAAACGGAACATCGTACCCGGCTGTTTGCTTTAAAAACGAAAATGCACCACCGTAGCTGGGATAGAACTGCGGAATCGATGCAAACAGTTCCCGATCGGGTCCTTCCAGCGGCCTGCCTGTCAAGGCATGAATGGACGCCGAATCATGCAAACTGGCCTTATGATGGACGCTGCGCACGATCGCGACTTTATCCATCACACGAGACATGTGTGGCAGATGCTCGCAAATCTGAAGTCCGGGGACCGATGTGGAGATCGGCTGAAATGAGCCTCGTATCTCAGCCGGCGCATCCGGCTTCATATCGTAGGTATCGAGATGACTTGGGCCGCCATAATAAAACAGCAGGATGCATGCGCGGATCGGCGACACACCGGTGCGTACCGCGGTGGCTGCCTGCGCATTCATCAATCCGGCAAGTGACAGTCCGAGAGATCCTGTGCCACCCAGTTGAATGAACCTGCGCCGGGCGAGGTGTTCGATGGAACTTGTCATCACCCTGAATCTCCTGTTGGCTGTCAGAGTCCTCGTCTGAATTGCATTGAGATGCTGAGGATACTGGTGTCCCATGCATAGCGTCATGGACGACGACGCTGTGCTGATCTGTCGGGGATAGAGGATACTATCGCAGCTCAGGTGTTGTGTAGATCTGTTTCCCTCGAACGCGGATTTCAACGTCAACAAGATACGGGGCGATGCCTTCGAAGTCGGGTTCGATGCCGAGACCGGGAGCGTCGGGGACGTGAAGGAGGCCGGCCTTATCGGGAACGATGTGGTTCTTCGTCATGGCGCGAGCCAGTGATTTGAGTTCCGTCGGGAACTCGCAAATCGTATGCGACTCAAGCCCGGCAAACGGTTGCAGTGAAGCTGACAACGCGAGGTTGGATGTGAACGTGTGATTGACATAGGTGACGCCTTTGGCGACAGCATAGTCGGCCACATCTTTGCTGATCGTGATACCGCCGATTCGGCCAGCGTCAATCTGCACATACTTCAGGCCAGCGTAGTCGACCATGTGTTTGGCCATATGAAAGTTGTGGCAACCTTCACCGCCCGCCATTCCAACCGGGCCGCTCGCGAGTGACAACGCGTGATACTCGGACAGGGCGCCCGAAACAAACGGCTCTTCCAGCCAGGTGGCGTTGACTTCCTTCAGCATCTTCAGCCGAGCTCGAGCGGCGTCCAGATCTGTGTTCCAGACGGTTCCCGCATCGACCAGAAGAATGCCGTTTTTTCCTAAGCCTTCGCGGGCTGCGGCGAGCTGATCACAGTCGGCTTCAACGGTTGATAAGCCGAATGGTCCCCAGCCAAACTTAGCTGCTCGAAAACCCTGTGCGGCGATTGACTTTGCCTTCTGAAGCGTCTCGGCGGCGGTATCGCCAAACAGCACTGATGCATAAGGTGTTTTGGGAAAGCGAGACTTGTAACCCAGCAGCTTCCAGACAGGTTCATTCAGTCGATGCCCCAGCAGATCCCACAACGCGATGTCGATTCCCGAAAGCGTATGGTCCGCTTGCAACAGGTCGAGGCTATTGGCACGAACCAGATTTCCGATTCGACGTATGTCGTTGACGTCGTTAATTTCCTGGCCGATTATGGAAGCAATCACTGGCTTGCAGGCACTATGTGACATCGGGCAAACCAAGCTGGCAATCGACACCAGAGGAGCCGCTTCGCACTCACCCCAGCCGACGTAATCACCAGCCGCGACGCGAACCAGTAACGCATCCTGGCTGCCGTCGCCGATGTCCAGAACTTCAGGCATGGAGAGGTAATAGAAATCGACGGAATCGATTTTCATGTTTTCTGATTTTCTGTGAAGGGGAGTATGGCCGTTTGCTATGTCGCAGGAAGGATGCGTTGACGCGGGACAAGAGACTGAGATCATAGCGAATCGGCTGGCGTCGTCGAAACGTGGAACCGAATCTCTCTGCAATGGCGAGCGGCGAGGCGTCAGCCCTCCGTGTTGCGATTCCTAAGACCTGTTGCGATGATGCGAATGTCAGGCGAGAGTAGGCTTACCAAGTCTGCTGTTGGAGTCTCTGCGAAAGAGATTGTCGAGTGTGACAGGTGGCGCGTAGACACGAAGGGCTGACGCCCTGCCGCTCGCCTTTTGGGAGATCAATGATGGTGCGTTCGTTTCTCGCGATTGTTCTTGTGGGACTGGCTTCGATGGCGAATATCAACGCAGATGAGCAAAGTTCAGTGATCCGAGTCGGATTCATTGGGCTCGATTCTTCTCACTGCACGGCGTTCACCGAACTGCTGCATCGCGAAGGCAATACGGGTGATCTTGCGGGCGTGAAAATTGTCGCTGCGTTTCCTGGTGGCAATCCGGAGTTTCCGCTCAGCCGTGATCGCGTGCAGGGTTATACCGAAAAGATGCGGACCATGGACGTTGAAATTGTGGACTCCATCGCTGCGTTATTGCCGATGGTCGATGCGGTCATTGTGGGCAGTGTCGATGGCAGTCAGCATCTGGCACAGATCGAACCAGTATTGAAAGCGGGCAAGCCGGTTTTCATCGACAAACCGCTGGCTCACAATCTGGCCGATGCGTTGCAGATTCAAAAGCTGGCTCAGCAATACAAGACTCCGTGGTTCTCAGCTTCAGCGCTGCGGTATCAGAAGGAACTGCAGGACCTGATGAGCAGCGATGTTCTCGGTGACGTCGTCGGGTGCGACAGCTTCGGGCAGTCACGGGCCGGCATCGGCCACTCAGATCTGGCGTGGTATGGCGTGCATGGAGTCGAAACGTTGTACACCGTGATGGGCCCAGGCTGCCTCTCAGTGACTCGACTGCAGACCGATAAGAGCGAACAGGTCACGGGGCTGTGGAAGAACGGCCGCATCGGCACATATCGCGGCATTCGCGAGCAAACTCACAAAACCGGCTTCGGTGCGTCCATTTTCGGAACCAAAACGCAGCAACAGATTTCTTTACCGGCCGATTATCTGGGCCTTGTGATCGAGATCGCAAAATTCTTCAAAACACGTCAGCCGCCGATCAGCGAAGACGAAACGATTGAGATCTTTGCATTCATCGAAGCGGCTGACGAAAGCAAACGTCAGGGAGGCGTGCCGGTGACGCTGGCGAGTGTGATGGAAGCGGCTGGAAGTGTTCGCGGTCGATGAGAATCTGTTCTCTGCATTGATTTCCTGTGACTTTCAAACGGCCTGCTGATGGAATGCCGCGGAGCGCGCCTGTACGCTCCAGGCATGTGAGTCGATACAAGCTCGAAGCGCCAGCGAGTGAGCTCAAGGGGCGCGGGCAGCCCGCTCGCTGGCGCTTCGAGCTTGTATAAGATGGCCATGGTCTTCAAAGTGATTTTTCTGCAGGCGGTTTTGATCGTCTCGTCTCCAAGTCTTCGACAGAACACAATGCTGGAACTTCGAAATCCTCACAGTATCCTTGCCGCTTTGCAGGTCCGTCCGAAGGCCGTGAAGCAAATCCGCGTGCACTCGGAAAATCCCGGGGACGCCTGGGATTCTGTGATTGAACTGGCGCAGCGACACAAAATTCCTGTGCGAGTGGGTCCGCCCGATCAACGCGGCGGCGGCAAAGGTGGACGCGATACCGAACGCACCGGAGCGGGCTCGGCGACTGTCGAACCCCCATCGCCACTGCCACTGGAAATCCTCTGGAATGCGGGCGAAGGTTCTCGCGGATTGTGGCTGGCTCTGGATCAGGTTCAGGACCCGCAGAATCTGGGTGCTCTGTTTCGCCTGGCCGGTTTCTTTGGAGTGCGCGGTATCATCCTGACGAAAGACCGCAGTGCGTCGGTCAACGCGACGGTCTGCGATGTTTCTGCAGGCGGCGCTGAACATGTTCCGTTTGCCACCGTTGCCAATCTGGCTCAGGCCATGGAGAAGGCACAGGAGAATCAGATCTGGGTTCTGGGCACCTGTGAACGGGCCGAAGCTTCCATTTACAAAGTGGATCGAGAACGCAACTGGATGCTTGTTTTGGGCAACGAAGGGACTGGCCTCCGCCGACTAACTCGTGAACGATGCGATCAGCTGATCTCCATGCCTCCGCTGGGACCTGTTCCTTCATTGAACGTCGCGACCGCCGCAGCTGCGTGTCTGGCGGTGCTTACCGCGCCTGTAAATTTGTAAGCACAGCGTCCTACTCTGCGGCTGGTGTTTCTACAGGCGGCTGTGTATCAGGCGCTCCTGGTGCTCCGGGAACAAGCTGGCCCGGAACGCCCGGCTGCTGACCGGGTTGCTGGGGCTGCGAGGGCTTCATCAGTTCTCTGAGACGTTCCTGGATCAGGGCGAGATCTACCGATCGATCCACTTTGACGACCTGCACAACAGAAGACGAATCAGCGGCTTCGTCCAGTGCCTCAATCATTTCGCCGATTGTTGTCATCAGCGTACCGGCGGACGACACAATCAGCGTGTTGGAAGATTCATCAATTCCAATCGACAGCAGCCCCTTAAAGCGAATCGGCTCTTCCTCGTCCGCTCCGTCTTTGGCTGCTGTACCCGGAAGAAAAGTGACCAGTCCACCGCTGCCTTGTCGTTGCTGACCTTTATCATCTTTCTCGAGGGCTTTATCGTTGGAGCTCAGCAGGTCACGGAATACGTCCTTAATCGCCGCGGCCACCGATGTGGCTCTGGCGTTCTCCAGACGAAAAATCGTGGTGACTCGCATGGACCGTGTATCAGACGGTTCAGGCACGTCGTAGATGGCGATCAGTTCTTCGATCGTCTGCAGCTGCTTGGCATCGGCATCCCGAACAAGAATAGTGCTGGTGAAGTTGTCGGAGATGAACTGCGGCTGACGGCGTTTTGAAAGCGTTCGATTACCTTTCACTTTCTTTTCCGACGGCATCATCCCGAAGTAGGGGCTGTATTCCATGGTGCTCTTCGTTTCTTCATCTGCTTTGAAAAAGTCTTTCAGATTCAGAGTGACCCACGAAGGCGTTGCATATTTCAGACGAAAGACTCTAAAGGTGCGGCGCGGTGCCACCAATTGGGCCACCAAATCTTCCATTGCCGCCAGAGCCTCTGGATCGCTGCTGGTAACGATCAACTTGCCATCCGGAGTGATGGCAATTTTGACAGGGGCAGATGAGTTGTTGCGTTTCGCCCGAGGGGTTGCCGACGGTAAATCACTTTCGTCAGAGGACTGATCCGGTTCGATCATTCCCTGATCAAGCTGTTGACGCAGCTTCTCGATCAACTCACGACTAATGCGTGGTGACCGAGCGTTCGAAGAATCTTCTGGCGAGACATCGGCGGACGGCTTTGCGGATGCTTCCTTGTCTTGCGCGTCTTCAGAGTGCTCGTCAAGTGGCGTCTGCTCATCGGTGTAACTCGTAAGAACTGGCGACTGATGGGCGGTGTCGGGCGGCAACGTTTGCTCAGCGGCTTTGAGCATTTGCGTGAAGGCATCGCCGGGAACACTGGACGTTTTTTTTGCTCGCTTCGACCAGATCTGAACATGAGCGACGGATTTCCTGACCCCGGGCAGCGATGTCGTCGGAGCACCGTCGGACGGCACAACTGCCGGTGCAGCAGGCGTACTTTCCTGCGTGGCGTCGGAGCCGTTTTCGTCGGGCTCAACAGGCCGGTTTGGCAGGTCAAATTCCAGCAAGTTGCCTCGTTGCCAATAGCGTTCCAGCTGCTGTCGCAACTGTCGCAGGTCCTCATCGGCATTCATATCAAACACCCGCATGCCATCGCTCGCGGCGTTCGGGTCGGGCAGTTCTCCCAGCTTGATCAGCAGATCCTGAATCTCTTCCATCTCAATGGCGTTCGCATTGACCAGCAAACGATTGTTCTCAGTATCAGCTTCCACCTTAAAGGATGGTTCTTTCGCTGTTTGCTGGTTCTGCATGCCAAAGTCAAAGAAACCGTATCGTTGGGCGTATGGATTGGAATTTTCCTTCTCCACTTCTTTGCCCATCAGCAGTCGGATTGTTCCAGCCACATACTCTGCGTCCAAACGCCGCAGTGCGATTACTTCAATTTTTCGCGACGACTGATCCAGCTTGTCCACAAGTGTAGTGATTGTCAGATGATCGGCGATTGTGGCCCAGGCGATGATCGAACGCTTTTGTTTGTCGACCTTCAGCACAGTGCCCGGATCAAGATCTCCCAGCTGCTGCAGAAGATCGGCCAGTGTCTGAGGATCGACAGATTCCAGACGATACACTTTCATGCGATTGATGTTCTGCAGCAGCGTCATTCCGTTGTCGCCGGGCACATCGATCTGCTCAATGGCCTTTTCGATCACCGCCATCTGATCGGGAGCCGCCTGTGCGAGGATCATATTTTCCCGCTGATTCAGTACCAGACGCGTCTCAACTTTGGCCTTCGGCCCCGCCGCTCCGGCTGCTCCTGCCTGGGCCGCCGCCTGCTGCATCTGCATTTGCATCTGCTGCATTTGTTGAGCCTGCTGCATCATCTGCATCGCCATGTTGGGATCCATCGCCGCGGTCTCCGCACCACCTCCGCCTGCTCCTGAATCCTGCAGTTTCAGAAGTTCACGCAGCATGCGAATAACGTCTTCCGCGCGGCGGTTCTCCAGCCGAAACGTCCGCACCAGTTGTTCTTCGCCCTCGCCTGATTGCTCAGATTCAATCAATTCCCAAATCTGTCGCAGGCTGACGGCGGTATCAACAACTTCCAGGCGGTTCGTGCGGCTGAGCTTATGAATCTGTCCGGCGGCGCTGAGCATCGGCTTCAGTTCTTCCACTGCTTCGTCAGCGATCAGCCAGTCCAGATCAAACGAAACCTTGCACATGGTGTGATCGGGAATTGACACCAGTTTGTCCGGCGTGACTCGTTGCACCATCGCCGGATTCAGCTCTTTTATCCTGACGATCGACATCACTTCGCCGTTCACAATCATTGTGAAACCGCGGCTTAGCAGATGGCGATTGATCAGGTCGCGAGCTTCTTCCATGGCATATTCGCGAGTTGTGATCAGGTTCAGAGAATCGCCGGGCAGTTCCTGCCAGTCGAGCGACAATGCTGACGCATCGGCCAGCCATTGCAGAACAATTTCCCACGGCTGTCCTTTAATATTGAACGCCACCTTGCCATCGGGATTCTTGCGGAGTTCGGTGTCGATCGGCTGCGGGACATACTTGTCGGAGGTCGGGCGTTTGACCGAAGTCTGAGCTGCCGCGTCAGTCTTCGCTTCACCACCGGTTGGCGGTAAACCGGGAGGAGACTCGGGCATCGGCAACTCACCAGCCGGCACAACCAAGGGCGGTTGACTGCCAGGAGTCATCGCAGGACTAATGACCAGGCCAGAATTCACGCTGGAGGCTTCCAGAACAATCTCATCCGCAACAGCGGTGGAACTGCCGGTGAAGATCCATGTCAGCGTCAGCACGATTGCTGAGCAGCCCATGATGGCGCCGGTGTTTGATGTTCTGATTGGCAACTGATTAAGTCCTGCAGAGCTCGGCAAATCAATCCAGCATGTTTCGTAAGGCGGAAGTGAGTGACTTAAGGTCCGGGGGACTTTGCGACCCCACAATCCGCCGCTAAAACTCCACGAGCAGTCTCAGCTGGAGTTTTGTCTCCCTATTGTCCCGCGATAAAGTCCGAAAGCAACTTTTCACTCGACAGAATTTACGCTCGGATTATAGCCAGCTACAATGCCCGTAAACCTTTTCTGATGAATAGGTTACGGCTGATTTTCGCGTTTCATGTCTGCTCGCTGGATGGCGGAACCCATACTCTCCCATTTCAGACGGTTACGCATTTGCCGATTGATGGCGCTCGATCACTCCTCCCGCTGATCAATCTGGTGAAAGAATCTGGTTTTCGAAAATGCTGTCTTCGTTACCAATTGATCAGGTCCTTCCGGAACTCACCGCCGCTCTGCAGTCGGCGAACTGTGTGGTGCTGCGTGCACCTGCCGGAGCGGGAAAGACCACGCGTGTTCCTTCAGCTTTGCTGGCAGCAGGCTTGGCCCCGGCCGGCCAGATTGTGATGCTGGAGCCGCGCCGCATTGCCGCTCGAACTGCCGCGCGGCGGATGGCGTTCGAATGCGGGGAACGCGTGGGACAAAGTGTGGGTTACCGTGTTCGCTTTGAAGAATCAGTGAGCCGTGACACTCAAATTCTCGTCGTCACTGAAGGAGTGCTGTTGCGACGCCTGCAGGACGATCCATTTCTGGACGGGATCGATGTTGTCATCTTCGACGAATTTCATGAACGGCGACTCGACAGCGATCTGGCTCTGGCGATGGTTCGGCGAGTTCAGCAGACCGTGCGACCTGAACTTAAGATCGTGGTGATGTCCGCGACTCTTGATCCGACAAAGATCGCCGAGTATCTCGGCAATTGTCCGATCGTCGAAAGCGAAGGCCGACTTTATCCTGTACGAATTGAGTACTTGCGCCGAGTCGAACGTCAGCAGGTGTGGGAACTTGCGATCAGCGGCATCGAAACGGTTCTGCAGCAAACTGAAGGCGATGTGCTTGTCTTCCTGCCGGGCGTCGGCGAGATCATGCGAACGCGGGCTGAGCTGGAACCGCTGGCTCGGCGACACAGTCTCGAGGTCTTCACATTGTTTGGCGATATGACGCCCGAGGATCAGGATCGTGTGCTTTCCCCGTGTGATAAACGTAAGGTTGTCCTTTCAACAAACGTCGCAGAAACATCCGTGACGATTGAAGGTGTGACAGCTGTGGTCGACACTGGGTTGGCTCGGCAAATGCAGTTCGATGCTGATATCGGGCTGGATCGACTGGAACTGACCCCCGTATCGAAGGCCTCTACTGATCAGCGCGCGGGCCGAGCCGGACGAACTCAACCGGGAGTGTGCCTGCGACTCTGGGAAGAAGCATCGCACCGTCGACGTCCGGACTTTGATGCGGCTGAACTGCATCGTGTGGACTTGTCGTCCGCGGTGCTGCGATTGTACGCCTGGGGCGAAAGTGACATCGCCGCGTTTCCCTGGTTCGAAGCTCCGCCCGCTTCGTCCGTCGAACATGCGGTAAAGTTGCTGCGATTGCTGGGTGCGATCGACGATGCTGGGGTCACTGCTTTGGGAAAAGCTTTGGTCCGATTTCCCGTGTCACCGCGGATTGGTCGGCTGCTGGTGGAAGCCCATCGTCTGGGTCAGCCTGATAGAGCCGCATTGATGGCGGCCATGCTGTCAGAACGAGATCCGTTTCTGCGAGGCTCCTCATCTGATCGCGGTCAGCGAAACGCACCGATGCGAACAACCGCCATCCATCGTTCACGCTCGGATGTGCTTGATCGCCTGCATGC
The DNA here is from genome assembly GCA_003669615.1 of Planctomycetota bacterium. Lineage (GTDB taxonomy): Bacteria > Planctomycetota > Planctomycetia > Planctomycetales > Planctomycetaceae > SXXK01. Next base: position 12,189 of record QWOO01000295.1, on the reverse strand, counting down.
TGTGGAAGATTTCCTGCAGACCGGCCGCCCGGATTCGCTGTGCGGTGAGATCAATCGCAATGCTGTGCGCACGCTGACTCAGGTGGCGAAGCAGCTTGCGTCATCCCTGCGCGACGAATCTGGCAGCATGCGCGTTGGTCTTCGCCCTGTTCCCGCCCCTTCTCCCCCACCGGGGGAGAAGGTGGCCGCCAGGCCGGATGAGGGGGCTTCACGCGCCCCGGCGTCCATCGACCCCGACGAAGCACTCCTCCGCGCCCTCGTCGCTGGATTTCCCGATCGAGTCGCAAAGCGGCGCGATTCCACCGGCGACAAAGGTTTGATGGTTGGCGGACGTGGCGTGCGGTTGGGGCCTCGCTCGGCCGTGCAAAATTCGCCGTTATTTCTTTGCGTCGACATCGACGGAGCTGGCACAGACGCAATGGTGCGACAGGCCTCCGAAGTCCTTCGCGAATGGCTGCCGCAGGCTTCTGTTCGCAGCGGTGAAGAACTCTTTTTTCATCCCACACAGAAGCAGGTTGTGGCTCGTCGGCGAGTCGCCTTCGATGACCTGATCCTCGAAGAAACACCCACATCCATCACGGATCGGGCTGCCGCCGCCGAAGTGCTCTTTGAAGCCGCTCGCAGCCAGTTGAGCGTCGTGATGCCATCAGACGATGACGGGTTCTCCGGCTTCCTCGCACGAGTCCGCTGTCTGAAACAGTGGATGCCCGATCTTCCGCTTCCCGCGTTTGACGATCAGACGATGCTGGATGTTCTGCGAGATCTCTGCAGCGGCCGACGTTCATTCGCGGATCTGAAATCCGCGCCGTGGCTTTCGACTCTGCAGTCTCGCATGGATTACGCTCTGGTGCAGACCATCGAACGCGAAGCGCCCGAACGAATCATGGTGCCAACAGGCAGCCGCATGAAGCTGACGTATGAAGAAGGCCGTTCACCGGTTCTGGCTGTTCGCATTCAGGAAGTCTTCGGCATGAAGCAGACACCTCGAATCGCCGGCGGCCGAATCCCCGTGCTGCTTCATCTCCTCGCCCCCAACATGAGACCGCAACAGATCACAGAGGACCTCGCAAGCTTTTGGGCGAACACCTATCAGGATGTCCGCAAGGAACTCAAACGGCGCTACCCCAAACACTCCTGGCCCGAAGATCCTCTCACGGCCCCGCCCATAAAAAAAGGGCCAAGCTCCTGATAGTCGTTGTTCGCTCCGCGAACAAAACGGGTTGTAGATCGCACATCGCCTTTTTCTGCCCGGCCGTGATGATTTTCAGCAGCTCCCCGTGCGTCAGAACAATCGCAATACGATCAACACTCAGTAAAAGCTTTACGGACGTCTTTCGCACCATCCGTTCTGTTCGCGGAGCGAACAACGACTATGGTTCAGGCCAGTCGAGATGTTTGTGCAGAAACCTGTAGGAGCCCTGGCCGTTGATGGTGTGAGGTCCGACGAACCATTCGATTTCCGTCTGGTCGCCGATCTTTAATTGAGCGGCGTACAGGTGGCGTATCTTTGCGTATTCGTAGCCGACCCAGTGGTCTTCACCAACGCCGTCAAAGTGGCCTCGTTCGACCATGAACGGACGCGGACAAATCAACGCGGCCATCTCCGCGTAGTTGAATGTGCTGCCGAGATCCCATTCGAAGATTTCATACTCGCCCGTCCACATGTAACTGAAGTTTTCACGAGTGCTCGCGTTCTTCAGCACCCATTCGTTGAAGTCGGCCGAGCAGATCGACAAACAGTAGTCAGTGACCAACGCCGGGATACGCATGGCCGATTTTCCACCATAGCTCAGCCCGTAGAAAGCGATGCGATCGCCGTCAACGTTCGGTTGAGTCTTCAGCCAGTTCACGATCTGCTGATGCTGCGGCACGATGATGGAAAACAGCGACTTGCCCAGCGGCTGAGCCTTACGTTGCAGAATCCGAAAGCGATCGGTGAAGATGTACGGATTCTGCGGCGAAAACGTAATAAACCCGCGTTCGCACAACTTCGCCGCAAAGTCATGATAGGCCGGATTGTCGCCGAGGAACACATCAGTCGGACGCCCTTCCAGTCCGTGCTGACAAACAACCACAGGCCGCTTTTCACCTGGCTTCAGATCCTTGGGGAGCAACAGCACGCCGTAGGCAAACACATCCGGGAAGACATCGAGCACGACTTCATGGCCCGTCCATTTTTCGGTATCCCATGATTTGCGGGACCGAGCATTGAATTCCAGCAACGGCTGGTCAAACTCGCCGATGACGTCCTTGCGGAAGATTTCACGATAAGGCTCCGCCGATTTTTCGTAGGCTTCGACAGATGTCATATCGAGCTTCGACATGAACTGCTGCCGAACAAAATGGCCCTCGCGAAGTAATGCCTGATTGTGGCGGTCGATTTGTTTGAGAAGGCGAGTTTCACGCGAGGATGCGGACTCATCGCTCGCCGGAGGGCCACCCAACGAAGATAGCCCAAGTTTCTCAAACGCCCGGGCGCGATCAAGAAAGGAAAGTACTGATTCAGTTACAGCCCCACCGTTAGAATGATTGTCCGCAGCAACTAAAAACAGATGTGGCCATTCCAACCCAGCGAGCCGCGGGGTCGTTTTCTTCAAAAGCGTTTCTGAAGCCGACGAATCAACGGCCCTGAGCTCGGCCGGTCCCCCTCCGTTGCCTTCGAGAAGAAATGCAGGTCCGCTGGCTCCCTCAACGATCAATCCACGAGGAGCAACCAGCATCCCGAGTTCTTCTGTCCCAAAATCTTGAAGCAGGTCGGAGAAGTTACGCTCAATTGGCTCCTTCCAGCTTTCATCGCGAGGCCCGAAGAAACCGCTGACACACGTCACTTTGATTCGGGTATCCAGTCCGCCAGCAAACAATGCCAGCATCCCGCCTTCGCCGTAGCCGAAAATTCCAATTGGAGTTTTGGGAGCAGAGGCTGAAAACCAATCGACGATGCCCAATGACATCTGCACTTCATAACCAGCGAGCGTTCGCCCAAGTTCAAAGGCTGCTCGATGCAGATACTCGCGATTTGTCAGGTCAGCTCGACCAAGACGTTTTTCTCGATGACGACTAATCAATGTTGGCACAACAACGCGGCAACCGCTTTCCGCAAGATGACGTGCGACCTGCGATTCTTCGGCAATGCCTTCCGCCAGCCCGCACATTTGCTCAGGCGTCTGATCCGCATCCGGCAACACGATCACATTTGCAACAACGTCGCCTTTCGGAGTCAGCAACAATCCTTCACCGAACAGCGAAGCCAGGCCGGCTCCCTGCGGCGACGGATCACTCAACACCGGCCAGCGAATCGCCTGCACCGTGAATTTCTCCGACTGAGCGATCACGGATTCTCCGCCAACCGGCACGATGATCTCCGGGGCCGCAAATTCCATGCGGGCATCGCGAATCCCGAGGCACTTCGCCAGCTTCTCCCGATGTGGCTTGAGCGATGCTTCGTACGCTTCCGGCGAACTTGTATCCACTTTGAATCGTTCAGCCCGCGTCGCTGCGGTCGTCTCAATCTCCTTCAGCAGGAAGCGATCGATGCCATCCACCATCTGCGAGGCCAGATCGCCCTCGATCGTCAGCGGAACCGTGCCAGACGGCGCCGAAACTTCCTGAGCTGACGCAGGGTCGAATAAGAATACGGAACCCACAACGATGGTGAAGAACAACGTACGGATCGCAATCACGGCAGGGCCTCCTGAAGGTAAGAACGTCCACCGCAGGCGGAAGTGACCGGCGGCTGGTAAGCATGCAAGGCAGTCAATGTACGAAGTCCGGCCCCCAATGGCGAGCGGCCCATAGTCGTTGTTCGCTCCGCGAACAAAACGGGTTGTGGAGGGCACGCGGCCAAGCTTCACCAGCTGTGACGATGTGCGAGCGCGCTGAATACCGTATGATTTTCACACATGGCAACTGCACTCTCGCATCCGTTCCTTTCGCGGACAGGCTGTGGTTCTCTGAAAATCGCAGGGTGAGACAAGTGAGCGAACGCCCGCCCACCCCTTTGCAGCCTTTCAGATGGTGGTCCGGGACTCTGCTGGTCCCACCTGACAATAAACGCACAGCCTCGGTGCGGTTGGAAAACGGCACCGGAAACGGAATAATCACGACTCCCGCCAAATACATTCCTTCCTGTCGAAGGCCCGCCGATGAATAACATCTTCATGATACTCCGCATTTTCGCCCTGATTCTGGCCGTCAGCCCTGTGTTGACCATGAGTTATGCGACGGCTGGCGACTGGAAAACGCTGACAGTGCCCGATGCGTGGCGGAGTGTGCCGACGGGAGAGCTGGCTCCTGTTGACGGCTACTCCTGGTATCGCACGCTTGTGAAAGTGCCGAAAGAATGGGACGGTCAAAAGCTCACACTGTTTGCCGAATCGCTCGACGATGCACGTTCGGCCTATGTCGGCGGTCAGCCTGTGGGAGCCACCGGCACGTTTCCACCACAGTTTCGCAGCGGGCTCGGCGAAAAAGGTCGCTACGCCGTGGACCCTTCGCTGGTGAAAGCCGGTGAGTTCGTCACGATCGCGATTCGAGTCTATCAGAATGACCCGCGTCCGAACTTCAGTGTCGCACCACCTGTGCTGATGAATGAAACCACGAAGCAGGCGTTTCGACTGGAAGGCACATGGCAGTACCGCCCCGGTGATAACATCGCCTGGGCCAGTGCAACTCCGGCAGAGTTTGAAATGGATGCCACTCAGTCGCTGAGTGACGCTGATGCGATCGCTAAAGGCGTTTACATCACAATGGATGCCGTGGATGATATCGAAAAGTATGTGACTCGTCGCAACGGCGACACGGATCCGCTCAGCCCTGCGGAAGCCGTGACGCATTTCAAAACCCCTGAAGACCTGTCTGTGCAGCTGGTTCTGGGTGATCCGGAGATTGCACAGCCGCTGTTCATGTCGTGGGATGAGCGAGGCCGCATGTGGGTCATGGAATATCGCCAGTATCCAGATCCGGCCGGACTAAAGATGATCAGCCGTGATACATTCCTAAGATCCGTCTACGACAAAGTTCCGCCGGCGCCCCCGAACCATTTCAAGGGCTCGGATCGTATCAGCATCCATGAAGATTCGGATGGAGACGGAGTCTACGACAAGCACAACGTTTTCGTGGATGAGCTGAATATTGCGTCGTCGTTCGCGGTCGGACGCGGTGGAGTCTACGTGACCAATCCGCCTTATCTGCTGTTCTATCCAGACGCCAATCATGACGACGTTCCCGATGGCGACCCACAAGTTCTGCTCGAAGGCTTTGGAATTGAGGACTCTCATTCGGTCATCAACAGTCTGCGGTTTGGTCCGGATGGATGGCTCTATGGAGGGCAGGGCAGCACGGTGACCGGAGCTGTTAAAAAGCCGGGCAGCACAGATCCTCCAGTTCGGTCGCTGGGTCAGTTGATCTGGCGTTACCATCCCGAAAAGCAGATCTATGAAATCTTCGCGGAAGGCGGAGGTAATACGTTCGGCTGTGAAATCGATGAAAAGGGCCGCATCTATTCGGGCCACAATGGCGGCGATACTCGAGGCTTCCATTATGTGCAGGGCGGTTACTATCGCAAAGGATTTGGAAAGCACGGACCACTGTCCAATCCGTATTCCTTTGGCTTCTTTGAAAACATCAAACATCACAGCGTGGCTCGTTTTACGCACAATTTCATCATCTATGAAGAGAACACTCTGCCGCAGCGATTTCGAGGCCAGCTGTTTGGGATTGAGCCGCTCCAGGGTCAGGTAGTGCTGAGCAACTTTAAACCTTTTCAGTCATCCTTTGAGACAGAAGACATCGAACGAGTGCTCAAGACGGATGATCCCTGGTTTCGTCCGGTTGATATCAAGACCGGACCGGATGGCCACATCTACATTGCCGACATGTATGAACAGCGAATCGATCACAGCAGCCACTATGCGGGCCGTGTGGATAAATCGTCCGGTCGCATCTACAAGCTTAAGGGGCAGAGTGAAAAGCCTGCCACGTCGTTCGATTACTCACGCCTTGCAGATGCGGACCTCATCAAGCTGCTTGATCATCCTGGCAAGTGGCATCGGCAGATGGCCGTAAAACTTTTGGGCGATCGTTTTTCGCCGGGTACTGCGTCAGCAGGCAAGACAGGTGCAGAGCGTCGATCCGCGGCAGTGAAACAGCTGGAAGCGGAACTTGCGAAGGCAACCGGTCAGTCGGCACTGGAACGACTGTGGGCACTGAATGCGTGCGGAGGCCTCACGGATCCGATGACTCTGCGGTTGCTGACTCATGAGGAACCTTTTGTCCGGGCATGGACTATACGCATTGTCTGTGATCCTGGAACGACATCTCCCGAAGTCGCCACTGCGATTGCCGGTGCGGCCAGTAAAGAACCTTACATCGACGTTCGAAAACAGATGGCAAGTTCATCGCGGCGATTGTCTCCTGAGCTGGCTCTGCCCATCATTCGTGAGCTCCTCAAGTACGATGAAGATGCGAACGATATCCATCAACCGCTGCTGATCTGGTGGGCTCTCGAATCGCAGGCCGGTCGGACGGATGTGCTGTCGATCATTCAGCAATTGCTCTCCGATCCAGCCACATGGCAGCGTCCACTCATCGCCCAGACCATCGCCGAGCGTCTGATGAAACGTTATGCACTGTCGGGAACTCGCGGAGATCTTCTGAGTGCCGCTGCACTGCTGGGTGCTGCCCCGGATAAGGCCAGTGTGGATCACCTGCTGAAAGGGTTTGAAGAAGCCTTTCAGGGCCGCAGCCTTGCCGGAATTCCTGATGAACTGGTCGCCGCTCTGGCAAAGAGCGGCGGCGGATCGCTGGCATTACGGTTCCGTCAGGCACAGCCGGACGCTGTCGAGGAGGCGCTGCAGACTATTCGCGATCCGAAGGCCACACGAGACGTGCGGCGTCAGTTGATCGAGATCTGCGGGCAGCTGCGGCAGCCTGAATTGTTGAGCGTGCTGAGAGAGTTAGCCGGAACGGAAAATGATCCCGCGCTTCTTGCGTCCATCTACACGGCGTTTCAGAACTATGATGCCGAAGAGATCGCGAACGATGTCACGGCTCGCTACGCGGCTCTTCCTGAAGAACCGCAGCTCGCTGCCGAAGCAATGCTGGTCAGTCGACTTGCGTGGTCCAGGCAGCTTCTCGCCGCTGTGGACTCGGGGTTGATCGACAAAGAAAAAGTCAGCAGCTCAGCACTTCGAAAAATGCTGATGCACGGTGATGATTCCATTGAAACAGCCATTGAAAAACACTGGGGCGAAATCGCCGGTTTGTCACCTGCGCAGGTGCAGTCAGAGATTTCACGCATTAACGCAGCGCTGTCCGAGGGCTCCGGAAATCCTCGAAACGGAAAGCCATTGTTTATGCAGAACTGCGGACGATGTCACCTGCTGTTCGATGAAGGAGGTCGCATTGGGCCCGATCTCACTCCGTTTGCACGCACCAATCTGGAGCGAATGCTGACCAGCGTCGTGAACCCCAGCCTGGAAATTCGCGAAGGCTTTGAAAACTATGTGGCGATCACTGTGGATGGCCGAGTGCTCAATGGATTTCTAGCGGACAAGGACAGTCAGGTGGTCATTCTCCGCGGTGTAGATGGCCAAAATATCATCCTCAAGCAGACTGACATTGAAGAGATGAAAGTGGTTCCCCAGTCGGTCATGCCGGAAGGCGCGCTCAAGACGCTGACGGACCAGCAGCTGCGTGATCTGTTTGCCTATCTGCGATCATCGCAACCTGTGAACTGAGGAAAGATGCGGTTCGAACTTGTGCAGACTGTGGCAACTCAGCTGCCGGAAGACAGACGATAGTGTTAGGAAGCTTGTTCTAATCACATCGGTTATACACACTCTAAAAAGGCCGCACACATCTCAACGCAAATACAGTGCGCAGTGGCAGTTTACCACCTTAAATCCGACGCATCCCTGGATTCGTTCACTGGGCCACGGCGAAACGCGGAAGCCTCGCAATGGGTGTGGCTTTTTCAGTTCCTGTGCCTCCCGATCTGATCATTGCAGCGGATGGGTCGCTGCGCGGCAATCTCCGCTATGGCTGCAAGGTCCCGGGGCAGATGACGTTCGAACAGAATTCCGAAGTGGTACGGCGACCGCGATTAACTATTCGCGAAACGGGAGGTGTCTTCAAACATCGTTAAAATGCGAGATCGGGCAGGCTCTTCAATTCTTATGGCAGTCGCCCTCGGAACGGTCGGGCTCACTTCAGAAACGAAGTGTCCGCTCTGTGATGCGCTGGGTATCCGCCGTCGGCGACACTTTTTTACTCGGGTGTGAAACTCCCGAAGGTTGCCTTTGGCCGCTCAGTCAGGTGAATGTGGGGACCGACAGGGGATTTGCCAGTCAACGCAACTCCTGAGCACCACTGCAAACTGGTTGATTTACCGCCGGGAAATTGACCTGCACTGCTCACTTCGCGGCCGGATGAGCCGGTCTAATCAGGAAGTCATAGAAGCCAGCACCGACGATCGCGCCAGCTGTGGGTGCAACGATGTAAACCCACAGCCAGTTCAGGTCATTCAGACCTGGCAATGCGATCGAGCCCCATCCGGCCATGGACGCGAAGAGTCGCGGTCCAAAGTCGCGTGCAGGATTGAAACACGCCTGAGTCAATGGCGCGATGACCGAGATAAGCACACTCACAGTCAATCCAATAAACACGGGTGCATTCGAGCTGATCGGCGCGCCGGGGTTGCGGCTGTCTGTCGCGGCAAAAACCACAAACGCCAGAATGGCTGTCCCCAGAAACTCCGCAAAGAACGCGCGGCCCGGAGACATGAGCGACGTCAGTTGCAGATGGGCTTCCGGTGAATAGGGTCCTTCGCCGGCTCCGATCGAACCCGGCGCAGGAAAGTATTCGCCATAGCACATCGCCGTCATTTCACTGCCTGCTTCGCCCCGCGTGACACCCTTCGCAGCTTCTCGGGCTGCGATATGAGGTTCAAACAACACGAACAGGGCGGCAGCGGCAACGAATGCACCGGCCACCTGAGCCACGATGTAAGGGATGACACGCGACTTTGGAAAGCCTCGCCAAATCATACTGGCAATCGTCATCGCCGGATTGATATGAGCGCCGCTCACAGCTCCCACAGCATAAATGGCCAGCATAATGGCCACACCCCAAACGATAGCCACCTGCCACAGCCCGCTCTGTGCGCCCGTCAAGACAGCGGCATGTACCGCACCGCAGCCAAAAAAAATCAGCAGAAATGTCCCCAGAAACTCGGCAATCATGACCCGCGGCAGAGTTGGTCCCGACATGTGCAAATCCCTGAGGAACAACGGACAAATCTCAGCGACTCGTCCGTTGCAGATTAAAAATCAATCCGGTAGCGGCCATGAAAAACCAGTGCGTCTCGACGGACGTTAGCCTTTCAGAAATTTTTCGATGGCATCCAGACCTCGTGTAAGCGATTCCGTGGAAGCGGCGAAACTCAGACGCACATAGCCGGGCGTGCCAAACGCATCACCACTGACCAGCGCCACATGAGCTCGCTCAAGCAAAGCGGTGCAGAACTCAGTCGCATCGTTAACCGGAGAGCCACCTCCGACAGGCTTGCCAAAGTAACTGCTGACATTAAAGAAAACGTAGAACGCTCCACCAGGTTCCGCAAAGGTCAGTCCCGGGATTGATCGAAGTCGGCCGGAAACGAAATCACGTCGCTTTGCAAACTCCTGACACATTTCTGCCACACATTCCTGCGGTCCGTTCAAAGCGGCCAGTGCTGCATACTGACTGACGCTGCAGGGATTGGATGTCTGCTGGCTCTGCAGCTTGTTGATTGCGCTGCTGACATTTTCGGGTGCCAGGGTCCAGCCGATTCGCCAGCCGGTCATGGCATAAGCCTTGCTGACACCATTCACAATGATGGTCCGCTTCCGAACTTCTTCGCCGAAGGAAGCGAACGAGCGAAACGTGTGACCGCTGTAAATCAGCTTGTCGTAGATTTCATCCGACAACACGATGATGTTCTTTTCGACGGCTACTTTGGCAAGCCCTTCAAGCAACTCAACCGGATAAACGCCCCCGGTTGGATTGCTGGGGCTGTTGAGCATCATCAGACGTGTCTTCGGAGTAATGGCATTTCGGAACTGTTCAGGCGACAGACAGAAACCATCTTCCTCTTTCGTTTCCACCATCACCGGCTTCGCGCCGACAAGTTCCACCAGTGCGGAATAGCTGACCCAATACGGAGTTGGGATAATGACTTCATCACCGGGCTCACAACATGCGACCAGCACATTGTGCAGGCAGTGCTTGGCTCCGTTGGAGATCGTCACTTCCGACGGCTTGTAAGTCACGCCGTGATCTCTTTTGAAAGCGTCACAGATGGCCTGTTTCAGTTCAGCAATTCCGGTCGCCGCTGTGTACCGAGTATGGCCGGCATCCATAGCGACCTTGGCGGCTTCGCGAATGTGCTTCGGCGTAATGAAGTCTGGTTCACCAACTGTGAACTCCAGCACGTCGATGCCTTTAGCTCGCAGCTCACGAGCCTTCGCGGCGGCGGCAAGAGTTTCAGAAGGCTTCAGATTGTTCACAAGCTGAGAAGTGTGCATGGGTAGATAGTGGTATTGAATGTGGGCGTTAGAAAAGGCAAAACATCCGGCGTTCAGAGGCGAACGAATCGAAATCCCGGCGGTCCGAAATTCTGAGCTTCCGATTCGCATGCGCATGACTGGACACCGCCAGAGTCTACTCAGATCGCAGCCTTTGGAAAAATCGACGTTCGCCTGTTGGTGGATTTCTCAGAAAACGGCTCCAAAAACTGTCTATCCTGAGGCCTTCTGGCGGTCAGACGGTGAATTCCCGGCAAACCGCATGATCACGGCAGCATCGCAGCGGAATCTGCGGTATGCTGTTGGGTTGAAATCTTTGACTGTCCTTTACCTCAGTTTACCACCGTGCAGATAGCTGAAATCTTTGAATCCATCCAGGGCGAAGGGCCATGGGCGGGGACTTCGTCCCTGTTCATCCGCACTTCCGGCTGCAACCTGCGCTGCTGGTTCTGCGACACTCCGTATACGTCATGGAAACCTGAAGGCACGGCCTGGTCGCTGGATCAGCTGGTTCGAAAAGTAGCCGACAGCCCGGCGCCGGATGTTGTTCTGACGGGCGGTGAACCGATGCTCGTCCCCGATCTCGTGCCGCTGTCACAGCGTTGTCGCGAGCTGGGCCGACGAGTCACCATCGAGACCGCGGGAACTGTCGATCAGCCAGTCGAATGCGATCTGATGGCCATCAGTCCCAAGCTGAGCAATTCCGTTCCCGACGATGCGGCCTGGCGGAATCGTCATGAGAACGCTCGTTTTCGCCCGGATGTGATTCAGTCACTTCTATCGCGTTACAACTGCATCCTGAAGTTTGTCATCGACCGACCGGAAGATGTGGAAGAAGTGCAGAAGTGGCTGTCCCATTTTCCTGACGTGGATCCCGGCATCGTCTGGCTGATGCCTCAGGCACGGACTCGGGAACAGCTGTCAGAAAAAGCCGACTGGCTGCGACGCCTGGCCCGCAAACACGGCTTCAATTTTTCCTCACGCCTGCACATCGAAATGTTCGGAAACGTGCGAGGAACATAGGACCCTTCAGTTCCCAAAGTCGGCTTAGGCCCACGGCATTGAGCTTTAGGCCGAGGCAATCCATCCGCGGCGACTCCGCAGCCAATCGCATGTGAAAAGCGCAATCCCGAAGGCCTGGCAACGCGTGTGAGTCATGCTTTCCGGACCTGCAAACCTTGCGTCAACAGAACATCCGCCGAACGCACCGATTGATCAGATGAGACGCCTGAATCTTGTCGTCCGCAACGATCTCAACCCGATTCACTCACGGCACAGCCATCGCTCCCGTCAAACACAAAGAATTCAACCGAATCCCCAGTCGGCGGCATCTTGCATAGCCGTATTCCTCTTGTCGAGCGCATGGCACCTGTGTTTTTCCCAGCCTTGGATGGCCGCGTTGAATTTGCATAGACGCCTTCAAAGTCGTTGTTCGCTCCGAGGCTGTGAGTTTATTGCAGACTCGTGCCTGGGCTGTAGAGTTTCATGGGGAAATTTTTGCACTCAGTGACATCGACGTCGCATGAGTCTGGCGGATCGCCACGGGAAACTCGGCGGCTGGCCGAGTTCCTGAGTCTTCAGGTCTCTCCTGAGACGCGATCGATGCTCTGAGAGCGGTCTCGATCGC
>QWOO01000138.1 GCA_003669615.1 Planctomycetota bacterium | reverse complement strand
GCCGCTCGCCCTGCCGCAACGCGGTCTCCAGAGCCTTCCATTCGGCCGGATTACTCTGCGGATCCATGACCAGCAATATTCGACCCGGACCGTCAATGTACAAATAGTTGCGGACCTGATTATTTTCGCTGCGACTGTCCGTCTGCGGCGCCACTTCAATCTTCGCGGAGTACTCATAATAGCCCGGCTGATCCACCTTGATCGGAATCGCATAGCGACTCTTGCCGGCCTGAAATTCAACTTCCTGCCGAGCAATCGTGTTTTCACCTTCCTGCAATACCAGCGTGCCCTTGCCAGCCGTGAGCGAACTGAGCACCACAGAGGCTTCGTAGGTTTCGCCCAGCTTGACGAAGCGTGGCAGATCGAGTCTTTCCAGCAGGACCTCGTGCTTGTAGTCATACTCAATCGGTACGACATCCACTTGAATACTGCGTGCCTGCAGATCGTCGACGATGTCTTTCAGCTGACCGACCGTTTCTGTCCCATCGCTGACAAGCACAATCCGGCCCAGATGTTCTTCAGGCAACATCGCCGCGCTCAGCGCCAAAGACTGCTCAAGATTTGTGGCATCCTGACTGACCTGCGAGTTGATGTATTTCTCGAATGGAAACGTTTCTCGAGGTGGATACTCCACGGCTGCCGTTCGACCAAACACGACGAGCCCGGCCTGATCGGTCGTTGGCTTTTGAGCGGCTGTTGCTGCCACGAGCGTCATTGCATCATTTCGAGCCTCATTGACGGAATCGGAAATGTCGACGTTGTACACGACCGAGACGACATCGCTGGTTCTGACGGCTCGCGGTTCTGCCAAAACCAGAATGAGCAACCCGCAAATCATCAGCCGGATAAATGCGGCCCACGCTCCGCGTTTGACAGGCAGGCCCGCATGTCCGGCCGCCTGCATCCACCACAACCACGGCGTCACAATCAAAAGTGCAAACGCCCACGGGCGAGCAAACTCCAGCTCACGCACAACTTCGAACGCGGGGCGAGGCACGCGAATGAGACCCAGCAGCATCCACGATTTTCGCGAGGCCGTAACGACAAAGGTGGGCAAAATCGAAAAGCAGATCAGTGCAAACAGAATGGCGAAAGCCACGAGCGGAATCGTCGACTTCCAGCCCACTGGCCGATGAGGCAGCGGGAAAATCTGTCTGAAGAATTGTCGCAGCCAGTTCATGGAGTCAGTTCCACCAGACGATGATTTCCCGTATCCGCCACCAGAACCCGGCCGTCACTTAGCACTGCCAGGTCCCACGGCTGATAAAATTCATGCATGCCACGCCCCGGTTTTCCGAACCGTCCCACAATTGTGCCGTCCAGTTCCATCACCGTCAGCCGTGCCGACTTGTTTTCGATGACATAAATCAGATTGTCTTTGGTGACTCGCATATCGTAAGGATACTGCAGCGGATCGGATTTCTCTGGCAATCGGATCACGCGGGCAAATTTTCCATCATCGCTGAACACCTGAATTCGATCATTAAACGCGTCAACGACGTAAACTTCGCCATTCTGCCACGACATGCCGCTCGGTCGCTGAAACTGACCTTCGCCCGTTCCATGCTGACCAAACTCCGTCACATACTCACCAGCCACGGTAAATTTCTGTATTCGCTGCTTGTCGCCATATTCACCCACGTACAAAAAACCGTGGGGATCCTGAGCGATGGAAACTGGAAAGACAAACTGTCCGGAACCGTTGCCCTGAGTTCCGAACATATGGCTGACCGTGCCGTCCGCATTAAAGATCACGACGCGATGATAGTGAGTGTCGGCGACGGCGATCTTTCCATCCAAAAGTTTCCAGATGCCCTCCGGTTTTCCCACTGCAAACTCCGGCATCTCCCACTGCTGAGTCAACTTGCCCTGGCTGTTGTAGACGAGCACTCTGCCCGCATCGTCCAGAACAAACACGTTATCGTCGGCGTCAGAATAGAGTCCTCGAGGAGCAGGCAGGAATCGTCCGGAGGCTGGAACCTTCCACGAATCAAAACGCGACACCGCGAACTCCGGCTCCTCATTGTCACTGGTGCAGCCGACAACAAAACACAGCAAAGCGCAGCGAAGTGCTACCGCCCAGAAAACGGCTGCCGGTGTTGCTGACTTCTTCACTTTGCACGTTCCGATCATCTTGAACATTTCATCACAGCCATACTCGCGGTCATTCTGTCAGCATCGTGCGACGTGTTAAAGTCGCCTTTCGCTCTGCGAAAGAAGCGAACATCAACGCTGCTTTTGCGGAGCAAAAGGCGACACTGATTTTCCGTTTGATGTATTCAACGTTCTATTGATCCTGTTGAACTTCTGCCCGCCTTCATTCCGCCACCAGCCGAATCCGATCGCCCGACTTCAGAACGCTTCGAGTCGCCTGATGCACGACGACACGAACTTCCCCGGTCTTCAGATTCTTCACAATGGATTCATAGAACGCGCCGCAGTAAGGGACCGACTGCAGTTCCAGCGACGACGAAGAATCCTCAACCATGTCCAGCCTTTCGGGACGAACGGCGATCCATCCTGATTGCCCCTCGACATGATTCAAAAATCTCTCCCGATCAGACGCTTCAAACCAATTCACCGGCCCCAGAAACTCACCCAGTTCCTGACTGGGCGGCGATTCGTACAACGTCCGCGTTGTCCCCTGAAATACCACGCGTCCATCTTCCATACAGATCACATGCTCGGATTGCCGCAGGACAGTTTCTGGTTCGTGTGAAGAGAAAACCACGGAGATACGATCCCGATCCAGAAGTCCCTGCACGGCTCTCCAGAAACCGGGCTTTCGAACCGGGTCCACGTGACTTAACGGTTCATCCATTAACAACACATGGGCTCGCGACGCTAACGCACGGGCCAATGCCAGCCGAGAACGTTCTCCCTGAGACATTTCCGAGGGAAACGCGGACCGGCGATGTTCCAGATGCAGAGCAGTCAGAATTTCGTCTGAAGAATTTGCAAGTTTTTGCACACAGCTCAAATGCTGTTCTGCCGTCAGATGTGGCCAAAGTCCTCCATTTTGAGGCACCCAGTACATCGGCAGACGCTCGCCAGGTTCGCCGCTCGACGGATTCCAGACCACTCGTCCGGTGTCTGGTTTTTCAAATCCCGCAATCACATTCAACAGCGACGTTTTACCGGCACCCGAATATCCCACGAGCGCCGTTCGGCCGGCTGGAATGCTGAGCGTAAGGTTGTCCAGTCGAGGCCGATGGCTGCCACGCAGGGTAATGTCAGTGAGAATCAACATGGTCAGGATTTTTCTGCGACGCGTCCCCAGTTCCGTTCTGCGTTCCAACACTCTGCAGAGAATACTGGACGCAGACCTCTTCGCCGCATCGACCTGATGTCGAATTCCAAATTTTCACCCGACCCGCTGCCCGCATCATAAAGTTGCAAGATTCGAGATATCACAGTCCTCAAAAAGAACTCTTCCTGCCCCATCCGGTTTCCCACGGTGCGGCGATTCATTATCGTGCCGAGTGCCCGCGAACATTGCTCCCACATCGACGGTTGCATTTGGGCATCTTCACAGAGATGCCACGCCAACCAGCCCTCCCTCACATAATTAAAGGCCATCCGGATGCGTAGTCCCTGCTCGTTCCTGGCATTTCTTCTGGCCTGCAGTCTGGTCGGCGTCTCGATGGCCAACACTGAAGAGGCGGACGGAGTGAAGGTGTCGGTCGTGAGCCCGATCCATCCCATTCTGATCCGTAACGATCATGGACCGCTTCTGCAAATTGTGATCGACGTAAGCCAGACCGCCGACATCAGCGTGAGCAAGTTCACGTTTCGACTCGACGCCACCGACGATCTGAATGACTTGAAATCGCTCAGCGTCTTTCACTGCGGCTCAGATGCATCCTTCAAGCCCGCTGCGTTGTTTGGTGAAGTCGCGTCGCCGGCTGCATCGGTGATTTTTCACGGGCAGCTTAAACTGGCCGCGGGGAAAAATGTCTTCTGGCTGTCCACAACTCTAAAACCGGAGGCCAACCTGCAGCATCGTGTCGCAGCCGCCTGCGTCGAAATTGAAACAACCGGCGGCCTGTTGAAACCTGCCGCGAACGCAGCGACAGCCAGTCACCGTATCGGCATCGCTCTCAGAAAAGCTCAGGACGATGGAGTTCACACCTATCGCATTCCCGCGCTGAGCACTTCACCGAAAGGTACGCTGCTGGCGGTTTATGACATGCGTCGTCGAGAAGGCCGCGATCTGCAGGAAGACATCGATATTGGACTGAGCCGCAGTACAGACGGCGGCCAAACATGGGAACCTGTCCGAGTCATCATGGACATGGGCGAAAACGCCGGGATGCCACAGGAACTCAACGGCTGCAGTGATCCAGGCCTGATCGTTGATCAGCAAACCGGGGTGATCTTCTGCTTCGCACTCTGGATGCAGGGAAAGGCGGGCAAGCATCAGTGGGTCGACGATGGATCGGAACCCGGCTTCGATGTTGGCAAAACCGCTCAATTCATGATGGTGAAATCAACCGACGATGGACTCACCTGGTCCACGCCAACGAATCTGACTCGCAGCCTGAAACAGGAATCGTGGTGGTTGTTTGCTCCATCTCCCCAGTCAGGCTTTCAGATGGCCGACGGAACGCTGATCATGCCGGTTCAGGGTCGCACCGGCCGCGAACCGCTCGCCACATTTGCAACCGTGATGATCAGCCGCGACCATGGGCAATCGTGGTCCGTCGGTAATCCCGCTTACAGCGGCGGCAATGAATGCCAGGCCGTGCTGCTCAATGGTGACTCTGTTATGCTCAACATCCGCAACGACCAGGAACGCTTTCGAGCTGTCGCGGTGACTAAAGATCTTGGTCAGACCTGGACGGACCATCCGACAAGCCGCAACACTCTGATCGAACCCAACTGCAACGGCAGTCTGCTGCGAGTTACCTACGAACGCAACAGTGAGACACGTCATGCTCTGGTGTTCGCCAATCCGCATACACAAAAGGGCCGAACTCATCACACGGTTCAGGTCAGCTTCGATGACGGCATGACCTGGCCGGACTCCCATCATCTGCTTCTCGACGAAGGCCTCGGCGCCGGATATCCGAGTCTCACGCAAATGGACGACGAGCATGTCGGAATCGTGTACGAAGGCAGCCAGGCTCATCTGGTCTTCGAAAAGTTTGCGATGAAGGATTTGTTCAAAGAGTAACACGGTATTGTTCTCTGCCGCAGTCGCAGCAATTAAGAATACCGGTCGTCCTGGATTCAGTAGTTTTCCCTAACGAGAGGTGCATTCGCTACCACAAAAATCCAGGACTGCCCGCATCTCCCCCTATCCGCGTCATCCACGATCTTTGAAACCTCCGCTGTCTTTGAATGATCGATGACCGTCGACATCGTCACGCAGGATGACCAAAGTCGCCTTTCGCTCTGCGAAAGTAGCGTATGTCCGCTTCTTTCGCAGAGCGAAAGGCGACTATGAAACCTGCACTACGCTAACGCCACGGATTGCCTTCCACCGTTGCGCAGCTTTCTTCAACCAGAATGCGTTCAGGCATCGGACCGGCGTAGACCCACAGCATCTCCATCGGCGAATCCGACTCATTGATGAAATAGTGAACTCGCCCGCGCGGCTGCAGGGCGGTGGAGTTCTTCATTGAATACCGTCGACCCTCAACGATGCACGTCGCCGTTCCCGAAATGATGGAGATCGATTCGTCAAAGTCGTGAACATGAGCCGGCAGACGACCGCCCGGATAGAACAGGCCATACCCACCGCTCATCTCCAGGCCAGGCATCAGGCGAGCGTTGAAGCAATCGATAAATTCCGTGTTGGGACCAGCGGCACTGCGGTTGGCGGTGGCAAATCGATTGACTCGTTCTGCACCGATCACGCCTGTGGAATCAGCAGACATGAGCACTTCCGGAAACGATTGCTCCACCAGAGTTCGCTCGGGAACATCGACGGCCATCGCAATGTGCACCACCGCCGGCTTTTGCGAATCATTTCGACACAGGTGAGCCAGTCCTCGCGGAATGACAACATTATCCAGCTTTGCAAGTTCGTAGCGACGGCCTTCAATCAGCAGCGTCACTGCTCCGCTGAGCAACGTGATTGACTCTGTAAAATGATGCGTGTGATAAGGCAGTTCGGCTCCAGGCGAAAACGTCACGAGTCCCGTCGTGAGCTGCTTCGCGTTGTTGTGGCGTCCCACATGACATTCAAAAAACACACCCGGCACAATCTCCTTCTTTGCCTGCGTTTCATGCAGACTGAGAACCTCATCGCGATCCGGTCGCATGCTTTCCGGAGGCCGAACTAAGGGAGCTGGTTTCAAGACGGTTTCCTCAGGAATCAGCGACGCTCGCAAAGAACGATCTTTTCCCACAGCGGCGAGGCTTGCTTTTAATGAACGCAGCAGCAGCCCAGTGTCCATTCCCAAACCAATGGCACGAAAATCCTGCGACTGCCGTTCACGAATGTTATCAACACTGGTGGCGATTACACCGCAGTGCCTGCCGGCCGCGCGGATCGTATCTTTCATCTTCAGAATCTGATCGGCAACTCCCGGACCTTCCCACTGGCCTCGATACCCGGCTGTGGAAGAATAGTCGGCCGGACCAAACCACATCAGTTCTACGCCATCGACCTGGCACATTTCCGAAACATGCTCAGCAGACCGAACGGTTTCGAGGATCGGAACCACGAGCACATGTTCGTTCGCTTCCGAAGTATGCTCGGGCATGCAATGGCCCCAGCCGGTCGCTCGCTCGGCCCCAATGCCGCGCAGACCTTCCGGGGGATAATGAGCCCACGCCACGGCCTGTCTCAGCTGATCCGCCGTTTCAATCCACGGAATCACAATTCCATCCGCACCAATATCCAGAGCCCTTTTAATCAGACCGCCATTCAGCTCTGCGATGCGAACAAGAACGACCGTCTCACTTCGCACGGCTGCGCGAATATGTTCGACAATTTCCTTCCAGTCCAGGTGCCCGTGCTCGGCGTCAATCACAACCCAGTCAAGGCCCAGAGCGATGGCCATTTCCGTGATGCTGGGTGCTTCCAGAGTGACCCACAATCCATACACCGTTTCATTGCCGGCCAGTTTTTTTCGGAGAGTTCGAATCGCAGAAGTTTTCATGGAGAACCCAGAGAGTATGCCGTGAGACAAAACAAACACAAACACAAACAAATAAACGTCAGGGCCGGAGAGTCTACACACTCCGACGCGCATCTGTGCTGATTTTGTTTTGTCCCGCACAAAAAACTGAGTCAACTCAGGCGAGATGAATCGCGATCAGGTAATCAGCTCGTTGATCACCTTCGCCGGAAGCACGCCTGTCAGACGCTGGTCGAGACCCTGATATTTGAAACTGAATCGCTGGTGATCGTAACCCAGCTGATGCAGCACGGTGGCATGGAAGTCGCGAATGTGGACCGGATCGCGAACAATGTTGTAACTGAAGTCGTCAGTTTCGCCGTAGATCGTACCGCCTTTGAAACCACCGCCCGCCATCCACATGGTGAAGCAGCGAGGATGATGGTCGCGACCGTAATTTTCTTTCGACAATCCACCTTGAGAATAGATCGTACGCCCAAATTCACCGCCCCAGATGATCAGCGTGTCTTCAAACAAGCCGCGCTGCTTCAGGTCCGTGATCAGACCGTACGTTGCCTGGTCAAGGTCACGACATTGATCGGGCAGTCGGCCAGCGGCGTTGGCGTGCGTGTCCCAGTTGTTGTGGTAGATCTGAACGAAACGAACGCCGCGTTCGACCATCCGCCGAGCCAGCAGCATCGTGTTAGCCAGAGTCCCGCCTTTCTTCGACTCTTCCCCGTACAGTTCAAACGTCGACTGCGGCTCTGTTGCCAGATCCGTGAGTTCCGGAACGCTCGACTGCATCCGAAATGCCAGTTCATACTGCTGAATGCGTGTATGGATTTCTGGATCACCCAGCTGCTGATAATTCAGTTCATTCATCCGTTTCATTCCGTCCAAAGTGGTCCGGCGAACATCAGCAGGAACACCTTTGGGATTGTTGATGAACAGGATCGGATCACCTGCACTGCGGACTGATGTGGCCGCATACTCGCCAG
>QWOO01000039.1 GCA_003669615.1 Planctomycetota bacterium | reverse complement strand
TGCCGTCACAAGGGTCTTGTCGGCGTTTGACGAAAGACTGCCAACAGCCTGCTGCAGGCTGGGCTGAACTTCCGGCGGTGCCTGTCCGAGCAGTATCGGGGCCATCTGCTTCGCCATAATGACGCCCTGCTGCAATGCCGCGTTCGCCTCGGTAGCCGCCGACGCTTCCGTCAGATTCAGACTGATATTCACTTTAAGATCTGCTCCGGCTTCAAACTGCAGAGCCGCACCGGACACGTTGCCCTTGATAGCGGCCAGAAATGCGGCGACCTGAGGAGGAGCACCCTGCGGCTCCGGAATACTGCCGCTCATTGCTGCCAGCAGCGGGCTGGAAAACGCGAGCACCATATGATTGGCGGAGGACACGAATCCAAAGCCTGCTGAAGCGGATTCGCCCGGGCCATTCGGTATCGCAGCCTGAATCGCAGCTTCCGTCGACAACAGAAACGTCGATTCGTCCACCGGGAACAAAGCCATGGGCGGCTGAGGCGGAGCATTCGCTGGTGCGGGCGGGCCGGCCGGTTCAACGGCCTTCAACAGGTAGTAAACTTTTTCGTCCTGAGTTGATTCCGTTGCACCGGTGGCTGACATCAACTGAGCGATATCCAGCGGTTTGTTGGTGCGAATGACCATCATCGAATTGTTGGCTTTCATGAACTGCTGGCTGGCACTCGCCGGATCCATCGGCTGTCCACTTCCCATTTGTGCGACCATGGGCAGCAGCATGCCCATCGCATTGCCCACACCAAGCGTGACCGATTCTAAATCGGTCGGCAGGATGCCGCTCTGAGCAGTCAGTTTTGACATCGACTCTTCAAACTCTGGCGTCCCGATCACTGGCTTCATGAAACCGCTGTTCAACAGATCGGCCGGGCGAGCGTACATCAGATAATCTGTATCGGCGGGAAGCCAGGCCATGTCGATCGGACCGGCTGTGAGTGAAGAAGCTGCTGCACCTTTCGATCCGTTCAGAAACGGATTCGTCGGTGCGTCGGACTTGTTCGAAGCCAGGGCGTCGGTCATTTCCTTGTCCGCCGGCATTGGCGCGTCAGGGTCTGGATTTGCTGCTTTTGGTTCTACGGCAGCAACCACAGAAGGTCGCTCATTGATTTTATTTTCCAGATCCTCGCGAGCTTTGTTTTCAGCAAGAATCGCATCCGCTGCGGCCTGGGTTCTTGCTTCTTCCCTAGACTGCTGTTGCTCCAGCACGGCTTCTGCCGCTGCGTTGGCATCGGCCAGCAACTGGTCCTGCGACATCAGTGCGCGTCGCTGATTCTCGCGATTGTTGGTTTGTCGAGTCACCAGTTCGCCGCCGCGATCGATCTGCGTCTGCTCTTCAATCATGCGTCGAATTTCACCCTGAACCTCGGACAAGGCGATGCTCACAAGGTGAGCGTCCCCGGTTGTCTGCTCACGCTTCAGGCCTTCAGCAAACGCTGCTTTCGCATCGTCAGTCTGTCCATTTTCCGCGAGCGTTACACCATACATGTAGAAGTATCGCGGATCGGATCCGCCGGCAGTCGTTTCCTTCAACAGTTCAATGGCGCCGGCCAGATTGCCCTTCCGTCGCAATTCCAGTGCATCGCGATAGACCACCTTGAGACGGGCCGTTTCCGGATCAGCCTTGATGGCATTCCGAGCGGCGATCCGAGTCTTCTGAATCTTCAGGCGAACAGGCCCCTGAATTTTTTCCAGAGCGCGGTTCACCAGGGACGTCGTGCTGAACTGCGTCTCCAGTTTTGCACCCATCTGAAAATCGTTGCCACCATCCTCACCGAACTGTTCCAGAAGAATCCCGCGATAGTAAAACACACGAGCGTCCTCGGAGCCTTCAGCGGCCAGCCTGGACAGCAGTTCCTTCGCGGTACTTACATCGCCATTTCGCCACGCCGTCAGCGAAGCATCCAGAGGATCAGGAGCGACAGCATTTTGACCCGCGAGACTAACCGACTCACGGAAGACGAGAACAAACAGAATCAGCAGAAACAGAGTGCCACGTTTCATCACATCACTCCCGGACAACAAAGGCACGTCGGCTGCCTGCTTCATGATGACCGAGTGATGCGAGCAGTCCCCTGCTGACAACACGGAAGACACGAAGACAATTTCCACACACGAAGGCTGGCGACGTTAAAAAGACTGAACCCGGAACAGGCGTTGCTCCATAACATACACACTGTTCTGGCAAACGAGGGTAAAGGAACCTTACGAATTTGCACGAGCAGGCACAGAAGACGGTAGCCGGCAGTACGCGGCGATTCCCCACCAAAACAGGAGCATCTGGCAGACTTTCCCCAGATCTGCCAACCTTCCGGCCAGGTGCTCCAAAACCCTTGCTCACTTGTCTCGACATTTTGCCGCCTCAGATGTCATTGCGGAATAATTGGGGCAAGACTTTGATGACTAGCGGGCGGTTGATTTCGTCATTCAAGCCGACCCGAAGATCAGGTGCCGGAGGATTTCGGCTGCTCTTCGAGTCCGGTTACAACGTATGTGGGCGCGGCTGGGACGAGCTCGACAGACCGCTTGTGAGTTGGTCAGCGGCTGATCCTACGGTGGTGCGAAAGGGGCGCGAAACATCTCTTCATCCCCGCGGCGTAGATGAGTCGGCAAACAACAACTTCGCGACGCAGTTTGGTCTACTGCAGATTCTGACTTTGACTCAGCCCGCGTCGATCCTCCTGACGCGTCTGGGACAACTGCGGTGTTTTCTACGCGTGTACAGGCTTTGCTGATTGGCTCCAACAGTTTAAGGCAACGAAGCAGGACGGACCGAAAGACTGACGTCACTAAGAGTCGATTTTGGTCTGGCGTCTGCACAAACGTCTCATTTTTAGCAATACTTGCTGGTAAAATGGGCGTCTGGCGTCAGGTTTTCTTGCAGCTCAGTCGTGTTCGGTATACAAACTCTTAGCAAAAGTTTTGGTACTTCTTAGTTTCGTTTTTCGTTCCTATTCAAAGAAAGGTCTCAAAATGAGACAACCACATCGCCTGCGGGGTTTTACGCTCATCGAGCTTTTGGTGGTAATCGCGATCATTGCGATTTTGATCGCGCTGTTGTTGCCGGCCGTGCAGCAGGCTCGTGAGGCAGCTCGCCGAACTCAGTGTAAGAACACCCTGAAGCAGCTGGGTCTCGCTTGCCACAATTACCATGATACCTTTGGCCAGTTCCCGCAGAACTACGATGGTCGGCCAGTTCTTGAGATGACTCAGGGCCAGTGGCAGGGCGGCAAGGGCAGTTTCGGTTGGATCGTAATGGCATTGCCGTATCTCGAGCAGGCTCCGCTTTATCAGCAGTTTGATTTCAGCGATCAGTCGGGTGGTAGTGGATCTTTGGGGTGGACCTCACAGAAGAATACCACTGCCGCGACGGCGATCCTCAGTGCTCTGATGTGTCCAAGTAATCCACAGCCTTCGCGAGTAATCGTTGACGTTGCGGGTGGCGGAGGTGGCGGTACCTTTGGCGGTGCGCAGGTTGGCCGTACCGACTACACTGGTAACCTCGGATTTATTGCTGGCGACTGGCGATCATGTCTCGTTTCAGACGGAGGAAACATTCCCCTGACGAAGACTGGAACTGAGACCGTTGGGCAGCCATTGGACGCATGGGGTGAAGGGAGTTCACAGAATTATTTGCAGTCGATGAATGGGGTATTCAGCTTCATGGGCACTGCAAAAATGCGAGACATTACCGACGGCACGTCCAATACGATCCTGGTGATGGAAGATCATCACTGGGCAGCGGGCAAGACGCAGCCGACGAATTATGCTCGCGATACGGGCTGGGCCAGTCCAATGCAGGTTACAACTGCGGCGAATTTGATCAATCAGGGCTACGGATACAATGACCCTCACAAGTGCCACGGGATCAGCAGTACTCACGTCGGTGGGGCTCAGATCTTGTTGTGCGACGGCTCCGTGCGATTCATCTCCGAGAATCTGGATCTTCGAACGTTGCAGGCCATCGCAACTCGTGGAACGGGCGTTCCAACCGGCGAATTCTGATTTGTAGGTTGTTCCCTGCCAGGCAATCCTGTGTGGAACTGAATCTCGTCATCGGCGCTGTTTGCGCGTCGGTGACGAGTTTTTTGCTTTGCTGGTCTCCACGCAGTTTGCCATCACTGGCCTCTGTGAGCTTGCAGTTATTGAGTGCAATTGGTTTACGGCAGGGCGACTTTTTGCGTTTTGTTAGAGCCTTTTAGCCTTCCAATGATGCCCACAACTTGTGTGATTCGTTTAGATGCATTGATGCTGGGACTCTTGCTGGGACTAAGTTCCGGTTGCGGATCCGATCAGGGAAACTCCGTGAATGTCCCCGGGCAATCAGCGGATCTTGAGATCACAGCACCTGCTGCATCGAAGAGGATTCAGGCAGCAGAGACTTCATTGAGCGAATTGGGAGCGGCACAGTCGGCACCTGAGGCTGTGGTGGCGACAATTCACGAGATCGCCTTTCCCTCCTTTGAAGAGGTGGCTGAGCCATCCGGGCTGTCGTTTACCTACTCGAACGGCGCCAGTGGTCGTGTCTTGATGGTGGAAGCCACTGGTGGTGGCGCTGGCTGGTTGGACCTGGATAGAGACGGACGCCCTGATTTGTATCTTTGCCAGGGCGGGGATCCGGCGACCGATTGTCGCTATGAACAGCCGTTAGATCAGTTGTTTCGACAGAAACCTTCTGGAGCGTTTGAGCCTGTCACAGAGTCCTCCACCATTGTAGAGCAGTCTTATAGTCAGGGTGTCGCGATTGGTGACTTTGACGACGATGGTTTTGATGATATTTTTGTCACGAACGTAGGTCCTGATACGCTGCTTCGAAACCAGGGTGATGGAACGTTTCAGGACGTGAGTGTCACTGCTGGGATTGTTGATGCATTGTGGAGTACAAGTGCTGCCTGGGGAGACCTGGACAGCGATGGTGACCTGGATCTCTATGTCTGCAATTATGTGGACTATGATCCGTACCACCCTTTGCCGTGTGGAAGTGAAGGAAAGCCGGGCACTTGTCATCCCATGCACGTCGAGGGAGTGCCCGATGCCTGCTTTATAAATCATGGCGATGGAACGTTTTCAGATGAATCTCAGGCCCGCGGACTCTTTGGGCCCGGCAATAAGGCTCTGGGTGTCGTGATTGCCGACTTTAATAATGACGGGCTTCCTGACGTCTATGTGGCGAACGACACAACGCCCAATTTTCTGTTCATCAATCAGGGTAGCGGGATATTTGTCGAGTCTTCCAATGCCTTCGGTTGTGCAGTGAGTCGCGATGGTCTGGCTCAGGCCAGCATGGGCGTGGCAGCGGGGGATTTTGATCAGAACGGCTGGCTTGATCTGTATTGCACTCATTTCACAAAAGAATCTAACACGCTGTACAAGAATTTAGGAGTGACCGGATTTCAGGATGTTACCGGCCTCGTAGGTCTACATACGCCGACTCTCAAGTCGCTCGGTTTTGGAACCGTTATGAAAGATTTTAATCAGGATGGGCACGAAGATATCTTCGTGACAAACGGGCATGTCGACGATTGGCGAAGCAAAGGCGACGATTATGAAATGCAGCCCCAGTTGTTTAGTTATGAGGGGCCAAGGTTTGTTGAATGCAAATTCGGGGCTGGAGATTTTTTTTCGACAAAGAGGATTGGAAGAGGAGTCGCGTACGGCGATTTCGATGTTGACGGAGATTGGGATCTGGCAGTCGTACATCAAAATACGCCAGTGGCGATTTTGCAGAATACTTCTTCCCGCGGTAACTGGTTGAAGCTTCGTTGTATTGCGATCGACAATCGTCGTGGCGTCGGCGTTCGCGTAGTTCTGCATCAGGAAGACAAAGTTTTGACACAGGTGCTGGCCGGAGGGACGAGCTATTGTTCGTCCCACGAGGGATCGCTGATTTTTGGACTCGGAGATGATTCTGCAGTTGCTGACCTGGAAGTTCACTGGCCCGACGGAACCCTTCAACGCGTACTCAATCTAGCGGTTAATCAGGAGTGGGTGCTCCGGCAAATGCCCAACGGCTTAAGCAACTCGGAAATGCAGTATCACACCGAAGTTTTTTCGAGCTTTGATGTTGGGCGTGAAAACAACTCTGATGTGTTGCCTGACGACAAATCACATCGAACGAATCAGGTGAACTGAACGTGACTCATACCAATCTGGAGCAGATCGCCGTGGAGAGCGTTGCGACTGATGATTCTTCCCGAGCTACCAGGAAGAAGACGCCAGGTGCAGTAAGTCGCGTGTTAATTGGACTGCTCGCGACACTGACGATCTCACTGAGTGGATGGGCGCTTCGCAGCTGGCGTCAGGAATCCGTGGAGCAGCTACATTCGCAATGTCGTCGATTGAGTGCACAACAGGAATGGACAGCATTGGGACGAGTGGCATCGCAATGGTCTGCACGTGAACCGCAAAAAGCGGATCCATGGCTATACCTTGCTGCTGCGGACGAGGGATTGAAAGATTGGCCGAAGGTAATTCAGCATCTGGAACATGTGCCCCGATCTGACAAACGCGCTGTAGCGGCGTTGGTTCGCAAGTCGTCAATTGAGTTTGAGACACTGGACCGCCCATGGGATGGTGTGCATACGTGCGACGAAGTGCTTCGCCTGGACCCGCGAGTCCTTATTGCCCACAAGCAATCGATCTTTTTTTTCGCTATGACATTGCAGCGTGCGGAAATGGTCCGTCGGATTCGGAAAGCCATCAGTATTCGGCGAGAGAGTCCCGAGTCCTATGTTTACCTCGTCAGCGCCAGCTGGCTGTACAATGGATCGCTCTATCGGCATAACACCCGGTGGCTGAAGTCGGGTCCCGAGAGCGAGCTGTTCCAGGTGGCGCAGGCTCTTCAAGTCTATACGTCGCAGGCAAAGACTGACCCTGAACACGCAGCAGAATTTGAACATATTCCGACTGCCGAAGAGCTACTGAAGAAGTACCCTCACAACCTGGAACTTGTTGCATATTTCCTCAATCGAACGATTACCGAAGGAGATCTCGATAGAGTACGGGAATTGCTGCAGGCCGTGCCCGTTGAAATTGCCGAGAAAGATTGCCGATTCTGGCGAGCCAAAGCGTGGTGTGACGACGCCGAAGGCCATCCGGAATTGGCCGAGTCGTCGCTGCGTAAGGCGTACTCGCTTGATCCATATTGGTGGCAAGTGCATTTTCAATTGTACGACTTGCTTCGTCGGCAGGGACGCACGGAGGAGTCTGCAAAGTTCTTTGCGATCTACACGAAGTCGAAAGCGCTGAGCACTGAAATCATGACGCTCAATCGATCTGTGGAAAGTCTTGATAGTACAAAATTCTGCCGGTCGATGCTGGAGTTGGCCGAGCTTGTCGGCGACGATGCCGTGGCGACGGTTTTACGGGAACGTGTTTAAATCTTTCAATGTCTCACCGTCCCTGGATGTTGAAGTCTGCCACCTGGCGACTGACTCAGGGGCATGATTTTTTAAGGATGTTTTATTCAATGCGACAAATTATGAGTCTGGCCGTATTGGCATTTGTAGTTGGCTGTGGTGGAGCCAGCGGCCCCGCTCCGCTGCCTCTGTATCCTGTCTCCGGTTCCCTGATTGTCGGGGGCAAGAAGCTTGATAATGTGATCGTACAGTTGATTCCTGCAACGGCCGATTCGAAGGGAAAGCCGGGGATCGCCACTACGGATGCCGAAGGGAAATTTGTGATACGAACGAATGGCGACAAGGGAGCAAATCCAGGTAAATATAAAGTGGTGTTGGGCTCCAGTCAGCCGAGTGGTCCAGTCACGTTAGAGGAAGCGACCAAGATGTCGGGGCAGTATGCTAAATCCGGCGGTATCACCAAGGTGACTTTGCCCTATCCAGCAGAATGGGCAGCAGAGAAGACAACGCCGAAAGAAGTTGACGTTACTGATCAGCCGCTGGTGATCGATATCGACATCTAGAACCAACCGGCTTTCAGTCAGCGACGCGGGGCCGGATTCGCGGCGAGCACTCGGGAAAGGTGTCAGGAACCAATAGGTTGCAGCAACCTGCGGCCGCTTGAGTGCAATCTCCTGCTGCCTTTTCTAAGCGTTGATACAGGCCTGGTGGCGGTCATCCATAAGTGTGTGGACCACCGCCATGGCCGGGAACTAGCGATGGTGAGATCTCGCTGTTATCCTATTCTGCGTGGCATGGATGCGGCTTTATGCATGGTAGAG
>QWOO01000127.1 GCA_003669615.1 Planctomycetota bacterium | reverse complement strand
AGCACAGTTTTCTCCGGAGTTTACGCCGCCGACGGGACCGGCCGTAAATGTTGAAGCCATGTGGCTCGACGAAAAAGGAGACGTGAAGCGAGTCCCCATTCAGGAGTGGATTCGTCGCAACATCCATCGCTACTACTCCGCGCCGCTGCCTTCGGCGCCGGCCGGCATTACGTTTCCTTACAAGAATCTGCGTTGGGATAAGTTCAACAATGAGGTCCTCTGGTACGGCCCGATGACGGACGAAGAACGCGACGATCTGCTCACAAAGGCCGGGTCCGAAGAATACCAGCAGGCGATCCAAAAGTTTTACGCCGATAGCCAGTCGGTCGCGATGAAAGCCAGGTTCGTCTTCGTTGGCAGCAGCATCTACACTGACGAACAGACCGGTGAACAGTTCTATCAGGCAGAAGGCGGACACCTCATTTGCACGTCCAATTTCCCAGACGCATTGATGGATGTGCAGGAGGAAAGTTCTGCGTCCGATGGTGCTCAGACTTACGAAGGCTGGAGCGAAAAGATTCCCCCGAAGGGCACTCCCGTGTTGCTGGTTTTAAGTGAAGCGAAAGAGTCCGCTGGCGTCGAGAAATCTGGAGACGACAAACCGGACGATCAGCCCAAAAAGCCGTGACAAAAACGTAGCGGGACTCGTGAGACTTCAGAAGCTCCTTCCGAATTCCTACAAATCCGGCTACACGCGATGGACGAAAGTGCTGGAACCAAAGAGCAGAATTGACGCCGTAACAGTTTCTCTGTGATACGTTTTTTAAAGGACACCCGATGACGCCGATCAGCCCGCTTCCTCTGCAATACGAATTCAGTCGCCACGCCGTGCCGCGAGCAGAGATAGATCCGGGGGAGCGGATTGTGGTCGATTCGGAAGATGCGTTGTCAGGTCAACTGCGAAGTCCGGCGGATCGGCGAGACAAGCAGGCAATGCCGTGGAGCAATCCGGTCAACGGCCCGATATTTGTCCGAGGGGCTCAGCCGGGCGATGCACTTGCCGTGCATATTGAATCCATTGAGCCTCTGATTGGCCAATGTGCAACTTACACCGGCGCACCTCGAATGTTGACCGAATGGCTGGGCAGCGATTGTCCGCCAGGTACTCGTATTTGTCCCATCCGCGATGGGAAGATTGAATGGAGTGACAAAGTGTCGCTGCCCTATGCGCCGATGCTGGGCTGTCTCGGAACAACTCCCGACTGGGGCGTACCTTCAACAGGACCCGCCGGCAACTACGGTGGCAACTTGGATTTGATTGAAGTCTGTCCGGGCAACACCGTGTATCTGCCTGTTTTTATTCCCGGCGGCTTTCTGTATCTGGGCGATGCTCATGCGTGCCAGGGACATGGCGAACTGTCCGCCACTGCTCTGGAAATGCCGGCTCGCACAACCATTCGAGTCGACTTGATTCCTCAGGCGAAGCTCAGCAGTCCGCGAATTGAATCGCCGAACGAATTGATGACGGTGGCCGTCGCATTGCCTTTGGAACGAGCGATCGTTGAAGCATATGCAAAGCTGATTCTTTGGATGGAATCTGACTTCGGCTGGAACCGCTGGGAAGCGTACGATCTGCTCACACAGGCCGGCCAGATCTCGATTGGTTACTACACCACAGGAGCGGTCGCTGCAAAATCGCGAAGAAGTATGTGCTTCGCTGAGAGCGTCGTTCTGCTGAAATCACCTAGTTGTCTGCGTGAGATATCACCTAGTTGTCTGCGTGAGATATCACCTTGTTGTCTGCGTGAGATATCACCTTGTTGTCTGCGTGAGATTCGGATGAAACAGTCCCTGCTGCTGATCGGCTGTTTGTTCATTCTGCCTTTGGACAATGTCATCGCTGAAAAGGTGCCGAAGGCGGTTCAAGCGGGAGTGGATGACATTCTGAAGCGGCATTCCATGCCCGGTGGAGTTGCGGCCATCATCGAGAACGGAAAAGTGTCGCTGAAAGTAGCGTCCGGTTTTCGAAAGCAGGGTGACTCGGAGCGTTTCACTGTGAACGACAAGGTTCACATTGGTTCCTGCACTAAAGCGATGACGGCCACGCTGGCGGGAATGCTGATTGATGAAGGCAAACTGAGCTGGGATACAAAACTTACCGATGTCTTTCCGGAGTTCGCCGAGCAGCTGCATGAGGACTATCGCCCGGTCACGATCTCACACCTGATGTCGCACTACAGTGGTGCTCCGGCGAATGTGGTGTGGCGAAGTCTCGGTGCGGACGATTCTCTGCAGAAGCAACGACTGACCATGATGCGTCAGGTATTCTTTCAAAAGCCAGATCATGAACCCGGAAAGTCTTACTTGTATTCGAACGTCGGATTTGTCGCGGCAGGAGCGATGCTGGAGAAAGTCACCGGCGAGACATGGGGAAATCTGATCGCCGCTCGACTGTTCGAACCGCTCGGAATAAAGAACGCGGGCTTTGGTCCTCCCAGCGTGAACGGCGCTGTCGATCAGCCGTGGGGACATGTGATCAAGGAAGGACAGCAGTCTCCCGTTCAGTTCGACAATCCTCCGATCCTCGGACCGGCCGGGACCGTTCATATGACGATCGATGACTGGAGCCGCTTTGCCTGCCTTCATCTGGGCACACTTAAGCAAAAGAAGCCCCTGCTCAAGCAGGAAACATTGACTCATCTTCAAACGCCGGTGCATCAATTCGATCCGAAAATTGTCCCGGAAGCGAATCCCTATGGATTTGGCTGGATCAATACGGAACGTCCGTGGGGCGCAGGCAAAGTGCTGACTCACACCGGCAGCAACACGAACTGGTTCGCCACTCTCTGGCTGGCACCCAACAAGAAAGCCGCCTTTATTGCCGTGGTCAACTCCGGTGCTCCTGATGCCGGAAAAGCGTGCGATGAAATGGCCGCAGGCATGATCAAGCAGTGGTCGCAGAATCCCAGCCGCTAAGTTAGTGATCATCGACACTCTTGAACATCAAAACAGAACGGCAAGCCCCCTCACCCTAACCCTCTCCCCCGCAGGGGAGAGGGGACAATCGCAGAGCTGCAAACTCCAGCTCGCGCCTTATGATCACGCTGCTTCAACCGCCCTTCTCCCCCTCGGGGGAGAAGGTGGCCGGAGGCCGGATGAGGGGGCTTTGGCTCAATGCTTCATCTGAACACTGAAAACTCTCAATCACAGCCCCCTCACCCTAACCCTCTCCCCCGCAAGGGAGAGGGGACAATCGCAGAGCCGCAAACTCCAGGTCGCGCCTTATGATCACGCTGCTTCAACCGCCCTTCTCCCTCTCGGGGGAGAAGGTGGCCGGAGGCCGGTTGAGGGGGCTTTGCGCGGCGGTATTCTAAAGTTGAAACAGTTTGCAGTGCGATGATTTTCGATTGCTGGTTGAGTCTGTAAAGTGTCATCGCATAACATGTTTTTTTGCACACATCCCGCCAGATTTCTTCCTCCCGATGCCAACAAGGCCTGCTCGATCATGACGCCACTCGAAGGTACCCGTCGTTCGTTCTTAAAAGTCACTGCAGCCCTGGCTGGAGCGACGCCGTTGATGAATGGCATGGTCGCAGCATCGCCTGTCGATGAATCAAGCCCGCTGTTTGCGTATGTCGGCACGTTCAGTTCACCGTTGCAGGACGTCCTGCCCACTCAGGTGGATCTGCCGCCGGGCAACGGCCGCGGAATCCATATCTTTCATGTTGATCGAAAGACTGGCGCGTTGACACCGGCCGGGACTTACGAGCTGGGCACAAGTCCCAGCTGCCTCGCGGTCAATTCCTCCGGCACTCATTTGTACTCGGCGAATGAAACGGATCGCGTGAACGAAAGCGGAGAAGGATCCGTCAGTTCTTTTGCGATCGACCGGTCCAGCGGAAGGCTGACACTCCTGAACACGGTTCGATCGGGCGGAGCTGGGCCAACCTACGTGAGCCTGCATCCGACAGGCAAGTTTCTGCTGGTCGCCAACTATTTTGGCGGCTCAGTCTCGGTGCTTCCGGTGAACGCGGACGGGCAGCTGGGCGAAGCGACCGAGGTGAAAACCGATGAAGGCACGATCGGTCCGACAAGAGCCACGAACGCGCCGCCGGGAACTTTTGCATTCAGTGGTCATGATAGAACTCACGCCCACATGATTCAGGCAGATCCGTCCGGTCGCTTTGTACTGCATGTGGATCTGGGACTTGATCAGATTTACGTTTGGAAATTTGACGCCGTGAAAGGCAAGCTGTCTCCGGCTCAGCAGCCGTCTGTATCGCTGCCTCCGGGCGACGGTCCTCGCCATTTCCATTTCCATCCCAACGGAAAATGGTTCTATTCGATCCAGGAAGAAGGCTCTACGCTGGTGCTGTTCGATTACGAAGCAGCCAGTGGCGGACTGACGGCTCGACAGACCATTTCCACATTGCCCGCTGGTTTTGCCGGCAGCAATTTCTGCTCCGAAATTTTGGTATCGGGCGACGGGAAATTTGTCTACGCCGGAAATCGGCTGCATGACAGCATCGGGATTTTTTCAATCGGCAGCGATGGCCAGCTGACCCATGTGGCCGACGAGTGGACTCGTGGAAACTACCCGCGTAGCTTTTCCTTCGACCCGACCGGCCGATTTTTGTACTGCTGCAATCAGCGAGCCGACAATGTGGCGGTCTTTGCAGTGAACCGCGATTCTGGGCTGCTGAAGTTTACAGGCCATTACGCAGCTGTCGGCAATCCGTCACACGTGGTTTTTTTGGAAACGGGGAAATGACCTGGAGATTGCCGATTTGAGATTTCAAATTTGAGATTTGAAAGTCGGGCGACGGAGAGGCGGCATCCGGTTGATTCCGCAGGACGACTGCCGTACCCTCCGCCATCTGTCGACGATTCTGTCCGTTCAGGAGTTCCATTCCTGCGGTGCCGAGTGCCGTCGATACCAACTCCTTTCCCAAAACATTTCTCCAGGACCGATCCGGATTTCTCCGGCCCGGCAGGTGCTCCATGATTCTCAGCGGCTGCGAAATCAAGGCTCGCCTGGGCAGCGACATTCGAATCGACCCGTTCAATGAGGAACAGCTGAATCCCAACAGCTATAACCTCCGACTTCACGACGAACTGCTGGTCTACGAAGAAATCGTGCTCGATATGCGCCGGCCGAACCGGTACCGCCGCATCCTGATCCCGCCGGAAGGATTGGTTTTGCAACCCGGCCAGATGTATCTCGGCCGCACCATCGAGTACACCGAAACGTACAACCTTGTTCCGATGCTGGAAGGCCGCTCGTCAATCGGACGACTGGGGATGTTTGTGCATGTGACGGCCGGATTCGGTGACGTCGGATTCTGCGGCTACTGGACGCTGGAAATGATTGCCATCCAGCCCATTCGAGTCTACCCGGGCGTGCAGGTTTGTCAGGTGTTCTATCACACTGTGGAAGGCGAAATCACCGAGTACAAGTCTGGCAAGTATCAGAAAAATTCGGATATTCAGCCCAGCTTTTTGTACAAAGAAATGAACCGCGACGACCGCCAGAAGACTCTGGACTTTGACATTCCGAAGTAGAAGAGCGGCATGGAATGCTGGAGAACGGATCGCAGAGTCGCCTTTCGCTCCGCGAAAGTTGCGTGGCTTTCGCGGAGCGAAAGACGACTTTTGAATCAGGGAGCAACGGCGGTGATGCGAATTGCCATGGTCATCGGAAGCCTTTTGATCTTGTTGTTGACTGCGCTGCCCTGTAGTGGGCAGCAGCCATCGCTCGCTGAGATTAAAGCGAAAGGTACGCTCGTCTGGGGCGCGGATCAGGAGGGAGGCGGTCCGTTTGTATTTCCAATGGACGACGATCCCAATCGACTGACCGGATTCGAAGTCGATCTGGCAGAGCTGATCGCCGACCACATGGGCGTGAAGGCCGAGTTCCAGCAGGGACAATGGGACAAGCTTCCGGATCTGCTCGATCGAGGCGATCTGGATATTGTCCTGAACGGTTTTGAATGGAACGCCGGCCGCGCGGAACGCTACGGAACTTCCATTCCTTACTACATCTACGAACTGCAGCTGCTGGCGAGAGTTGATGATAACAGCATTCAGTCGTGGGACGATCTGTTAACGTCGCCGAGCGGCAAAGCGCGGCGAGTGTCGCTGCTGGGTGGCGCAGCGGCGGAAGAATTTACGACGAACTTTGGACGTGGCAAGCTGGATCTCGCTCTGTTCGATGGCGTGACCGATGCGATGCGGGCCACCGAGCTGGGTGTCGATAGCATTGATGCGAATGTGCAGGACCTGCCCATCTGGAATTTCTACCGCAGGGATTTTCCGCAGCTGAAGGCTGTCGGGCCGCCAGTGGGACGAGGCTTCTATGTGGCGCTCGTCCGCAAAAATGATCGCGAACTTTTAGTGGCAGTCAATGATGCCCTGACGGCGGCTCTCCGAGACGGGCGGATGCGAAAGATCTTCGAACGCTACGGCCTGTGGAATGAAGTGCAGTCACTGCGTGCGCTGGAAACGGTTGCCGACGGTGGCTTTGCCGGCATGATCAATGTGAAAGATGGCGTCCCGCACGCTGACGGTAGTGACGCGGGAAAATCAGAAGCTGGCGACGGTACTCAGTATTCTCAATCGCAGTCCATTCGAGGCTTTCGAGTCATCAGCGAACGCGGCTGGTTTCTGGTCAAAGCCGCATGGATGACAATTCTGCTGTCTGTCACGGCCATGCCGCTCGCTGTGTTGATCGGGTTAACGATGGCATTGTTTAGGCTCTATGGGAAATGGTACGTGTGGGCGCCGGCATCATGCTACGTCGAACTGGTTCGCGGCACGCCTTTGGTGCTGCAGTTGTACGTGATTTATTTTCTGGTGCCCGAGATCTTAAAAGTCATTTTCCCAGGCTCTCACTTCAGCATCAGCGCGTTCTGGTCGGCCGTGGCCGGTCTGGCCATTAACTACTCGGCATACGAAGCAGAAATTTATCGCGCAGGACTGCAGGCGATTCCGAAAGGACAAATGGAAGCAGCGCTGTCGCTGGGGATGACTCGCAATCTGGCTCTGCGTCGCATCATCATTCCTCAGGCCACTCGAATTGTCATACCGCCCGTCACCAACGACTTTATTGCCCTGTTCAAAGATACGGCAGTTTGCAGCGTGATCACCGTGGTGGAACTGTCCAAAGAATATTACATCCAGGCTCGCAACACTGGAGCGATCGTGGAGCTTGGAATTTTGACAGCCGTGCTCTATCTGGGGATGAGCTACCCGCTCTCGCTTCTCGCCGGACGCCTTGAACGACAGCACGGAAAGGAGAGCCGCT
This sequence comes from Planctomycetota bacterium, assembly GCA_003669615.1. Taxonomy (GTDB): domain Bacteria; phylum Planctomycetota; class Planctomycetia; order Planctomycetales; family Planctomycetaceae; genus SXXK01. Next base: position 995 of record QWOO01000127.1, on the reverse strand, counting down.
GATGATTAAGCTTACAGGCATCGTCAAACGCTATGGTTCTCAGGAAGTTCTGAAGGGCGTCAACATGTCCGTGGCACGTGGAGAAGTCTGCGTCCTGCTGGGTCCCTCAGGCGGCGGCAAAAGTACGTTGCTGCGTACGATCAATGGGCTGGAAGAATTTGACGGCGGCACCATTGAAATCAGTGGTACGACACTGACAGCCGCCACCGGGCCAGATCACCAGGCGGCGTTGCTGCAGATTCGACGCAAGGTCGGAATGGTCTTTCAGCAGTTCAATTTGTTTCCTCATCGGACAGTTCTGGAGAATGTGATTGAAGCGCCCGTTCATGTGCTGAAACAGTCGAGGGCTCTGGCCGTGGAGAAAGCAAAAGAGCTGCTCGAACGAGTCGGAATGCTGCAGAAATGCAACGCCATGCCGGGCTCGTTGTCAGGCGGCCAGCAGCAGCGAGTTGCCATTGCACGGACTCTGGCAATGCAACCGGATGCGATACTTTTTGACGAACCGACCAGTGCTCTGGATCCGAACACGACGGCGGAGGTGATTTCGGTCATGCAGGATCTCGCCAAAAATGGCCAGGGCATGATCGTGGTGACTCATGGAATGCACTTCGCAAAGAACGTCGCTCACACGGTTCACATTCTGCATTCCGGAGCGATTGTCGAAAGTGGCTCACCACAGCAGGTTTTCGAAAACCCCTCGCACGAAGTGACGAAACATTTCCTCTCCGATTCACGTTGATCGGCAGCAGCCAGAACACGGTGCAGAGCCGCGCGTTTATTTTTGAAGTTGCTTTGAATGGCGTTCGATCAGTCGCGCGAACCGAGAGGGGTTTTATCACAACCCGAAGCATTAGTTTTGAAGTTGCGAGTTTTCAGGCCTGGAGGGCCGACAAATCCAATGCCGGTGACGTGAGCCCTTCGTTGTACCACACATCTTTCTCACGCCCCCCATGAGCTCGCCTCATGGGTGAAGGAGTTTTGAAGTTAGCTCGTTT
>QWOO01000326.1 GCA_003669615.1 Planctomycetota bacterium | reverse complement strand
GCAACAGCAACGAAGATCGCCAATGTCTTGCCGCTGCGCAACAGGGCCAGTAATTCGCGTTCGATAATGACAAGGCAGCCGTTCATCGAGCCACCTCAGTCGTCGCTGGCTGCGCGGCCGCAGTTCGTTCGGCTTCCGCGACGCGTGCGGCCGAGACGAAAGCTTCTTCCAGATCACCGGCGACTTCACGAAACTGTGAGATCCTGTCGCCCGACGTTATCAGCTGGTTCAGCAGCGACGCCATCTTTTCATCGTTTGCCGAAGTGCGACAGCGAATGATGGATTCGGCTTCTGAGACCGTGACATCCGAGTCGGTTTCCAACACGGGTCGAATTCGGCTTGCGATTCCTTCGATTCCCGCCGATGTGAGCAATTGAATTTCGATCGTGCGTCGCTGCGAAAGTTCACGAGTTACCTCCTGAAGTGTTCCCATGGCTCGCAGCTTCCCACCGGCGACAATCGCGATCCGATCACAGATGCGAGACAACTCGGGAAGAATATGGCTGGTGACAATCAGTGTCCGACCCTCGGATGCCAGTCGCAGCAGAATGGTTCGCATTTCAATACGTGCTTCCGGATCAAGCCCGTTGGCCGGTTCGTCCAGAATCAGCACTTCAGGATTGTGCAGAAGAGTGCGTGCAATCCCTATTCGCTGCTGCATCCCATGGCTCAGACTTTCCACATAACGGTCCTGCATCCAGACAGCATTCGTCAGGTCCAGAACTTCAGCCACGCGTTTCTGACGTTCCTTTCGAGCGATCCCATACGCCGCACCGAAGAAGTCGAGATACTCGCGAACTCGCATGTTGTCGTACGAGCCAAACTTGTCCGGCATGTAACCGACCAGTCGGCGAACTTTTGACAGGTCGCGTACACAATCCGCGCCGCCGATTTTTGCTGTGCCGGACGTGGGACGAGACAGTCCGACCAGAATACGAATCGTTGTCGTCTTGCCAGCGCCGTTCGGGCCGATAAAACCAAGAATGCTGCCACGGTTCAGTGTCAGCGAAAGCTTATCCAGCGCGATGAACTCCCCGTAATGTTTGGAGAGGTCGTGGATTTCAACAACAGGATCCTGTTTCGACATTTCAAAAACTCGCAGCGACAGACAACATTCGATAATGCAACAGTAACAGGCCAATCATCACGCAACGCACAACACAAACGATGACAATCATTAACGATCTGACATTAACGATCTGACATTAACGATCTGAATTCTGAGTTCACGTCAGCCTGTGAACACAGTACTTCAAGACTCAGGCAAGAGACGCTAAGGCGATCGACGTCCCTTGAGCGACAACAGCACACGCTCAATCTGCCAGCTGTCGTCCTGTTCTCCGGACAACTCACTGGCTTTCATAGAATCACCCAGATCGCTGATGTTAAACTGCACAAAAACCTTGCCGTTGCGACATTCGGATTTGATCAAATCGATTGGCAGAGTGATGGACTGAGTCCCCAGCGGGCTTTGAAGCAATGACACCTGTTGCAGATTCTCGTACGGGCCCGAAAACACTTTGACTTCCCGCGATCCCGCGCGAATTAACAGTTCCAGCTCAGCTGATTCCACATCAAACGGCAGACAGACCGGAGGAATCTGAAACTCCAGAAGCGTTTCCGCGGCCGATTCAAACGGAATCCATTCGCGTTTCAGGTTATTGAAGATACTGCTGAATCCTCCCGTTACAGTCGCGGCCGATCGATAGCTCAGCAACTGCGGCGGAATCGTAATTGGCACACCAACATCAGGCGGCGTCAGTTCCAGCGGCTGAACAGTCAGCACAGATCGCTGCCGGCGCACGGTGGAATCCTCAAACTGCAACTGTTTCGATTCGGAAGTGTCCCAGTACACAAGTGACGGCACCGATGGAAACGCTTCCGTTCGATCCTTCGCAGGAAGCACAAAAACTTGGCGCATCAGTTTACTCTGAAACAGCTGATCATCGGAAAGCAATGAGGTTCGGAAGAACTGACCCCTGGCCAGAGAATCGCTGGCTTCACATCGAAACTCACCCGACTCATCCAGACTGACTGCAAGATTCTCTCGATTGACTCCTGCCAGTAAGGCCACGGAAGGGATCTGTCCATTCGCCTGCAGCTGTCCTCGCAATCCCTTCTCATCAAAGGTCGCGATGGCTCGCAGCGACTGCTGACGGCGAACGATCGCGCGAGTCTTATACGTACGAAGGCCGGCCGGTTGCTTGAGATTGACCCACGACACTTCGGACGCCGATCGCCAGATCAGGCGACGATAATCAGAGATCGTGGAATCCTGCAATACATCCATCACGGCGCCGGTGTTCGATGAAACCTTCAGCTCCGCCGGAGAAGGCAGGAAGGCGGTGGCAAACCCTTCTTCAACTGCGTTTGTCATGCCGGGACTCGACTGCACGACGGCCGTTTCGATCACAGTCATCGGTGCAACCGATCGAATCTGAAAGCCGATCCATGCGGCCGGAGCAGCCGCCAGAAGCGACAGTACCGGAACAACGAAAATCAAACGTTCGCCAAGTGACTTCCTTTGCAGAGCCACGCCGCCCACAAGCAATCCGACCGGCAGGATGAGCAACAGCCAAAAGGCTACACTGCGGGACGGTATTTCGTACCCGATTAGCTCTGCAGCTGATGCCGCGGCCGCACGTTCCGGGATGAGAGGAGGATTACGTTTGGAGAACAGCGCTTCGTGCATGCGGCGAGTTGACGCGATCAATTCGTGCGACGGACTGCCTTCGCCATGCCATTCGGTTGTCTGAATAAACACATCCGAAGAAATTGATGTCACCAACACGGTACCATTACCCATGTCGGCTCGCATCGCAACCGGCCAGCCATCGACCGTCCAGATTACTTCACCGGCTCCCGGCTGAACTCGCAGATAGCGAATAGGCTCGGGAAATTCGCGATCCACCGAGCGAACTGGATACTGATTCTTTGTGTATTCGGGATTCAATTCGAGTGTCACGGCATTCGCTGTCGTTTCGCCAACAACGGTAAACGGAAGACAGTCGCCCAAAATCGCCTCTGCAACTTCGGATCCCGTGCCTTCCATCGCCAGCAACAGCCGACCGCCGCGCTGCACCCACATTCGGATGCATTCGCAGGCCTCGGGATATTTCTGCAGTTCAGGATCGGTGATGGCCAGCTGGTCGAGTCCGTCCAGACATTCCGTCCCGGCCCTGAGATCGCGAGCGTTGATCGAGACCACACGGATGTTGCCTTCACTCACAAAATGCATTGTGGCGATCATGGCCTGCGTTGCTGATTCATCCGCCGGTTCGGATGTGGAATCGATCATGATGCCGCACAGAGGCCGGGCGTCCTTTTGACTGAGTCCGGAAAATGACGGGATCTCCCGCTCATTCTTTCCCAGTCGGATCAAACCGTCATCTTCACCGGACGGAAAATGCAGGTACTGAAATTCAACGAGTCCCTGCGGCGACAATTTATGAACCAGTACAGGCCAGGCAGTTTCAAATGACAATCCCGGCGGCACATCGACACGTCGCGCGAACTGCAGACCTTCGGATCCCAGCGGAGTCACAACGATCAGACTGGGGGCAAGGTTCGGACTCGCGTTCGTGATTTTCCCAGTGACCATGCTCCATCGATTCGGCACATATCGGCCGATGCCGCCTGTACGCATCGCGACCGAAACCTGGCCCGGGCCCGCGATATTGTTCGGAGCCACCGCTGCAACTTCTGAAGCGGGCTTCTGCAATACCGCCACTTCCTGCCCTGAAGCGGAGCATGACCAGGTCAGCAGCAAGCCGAGAATCGCCAACGATCCTGCGCGAGCGATTCTACGGAAGCTCGCAACTGGCCTGGGATGGTGCGAACGATTTGAAAGCACAAGACTGGAGGTTCTCACCACGGCGACTCAAATAAACAGTGGGGTGATTCAAACACCACCGCTTATTGGAACTACCCGCCTGCGGTTCAACAACTCTCAGCGACCATGTTTCGCACGAGCCTGCTCAAATCTGCACCACCACTCCCAATCTTCAACCACGCTCCTGCATTCGGCTTTACGACCGCGCCGCATGCACACGCACAATCGGACGAACCGGGGTTTCCTGATTCTCTCGCTGATTGGCGGCTTCCAGTTCGCGGCACGAGTCACATGATCGCGGTGACTCACACATTTCGCCGCCCAGTTCGACTCCGCAACACTGACAAATGTAGCCGCGCTGAATCAGCATTGAAATTCGCATCACAAGGTCACCCATGACATTCAGCCAGTGGAAAAGTGATTGAAGCTACCTCTGAGGTTATAGGCTTCCACTTGCCGCTGGCCACTGAGCGAACGACAAATTTCAGAGGCGTCGTTACTCGCCGGCCTGCGTACCTGAAGGAGCATTGGCGTCTGATTCCGGCGGAGTCTTGTCGCCGTCGGCAACGCGTTGAAGATCCTTGAAACTTAAACCCAGCTGCTGAGCAAAATAAAGGCCCAGCATCGTCACTGGAATGTACATACTCATTTGATAGTAGACCGAGGCTCCCAGAACCAGCGACGGATCTGGTTCGATCTGCTGAGATTTCATGCTGACCTGAAAACACATCTGGATCACGCCAAAGTAGCCAGGAGTCGACGGGATCGTGACTCCGAACGCAGTGACGCCTGTCACGATCAGTCCGGTGGCAAGGGTGACGTCGATATGAAATGCCTTCAACGCGACATACGCAATCATCCCGTTCAGCAGCCACTGCACCAGCGATGTGACGACAATGAACAGCACTGCTTTACCGCTGCGAAGAGCTGCCAGGCCGTCAGCCCCCTTGCGAAGCATGTCCAGAATCCCATTCGTCAGCTTTGCGGGCAGGAACGGCAGAAGACTGAAGCACCAGGCCACGAATCGAAGAAACACATCCGTCCAGATGAGATACACGACAACGGACAACACCACGCCTCCGGCAAGCGCTCCCAGAATCATCGCACCATTGCGATAGTCGTCGGGAAGATCATCCGTAAACAGCAGCCCCACGCCAAACAGCGCCAGGATCGCCAGCACGTCGAAGATACGTTCGAGCACAACTGTGGACAGGACGGTGCTGGCAGGAACTCCATACTGTTTTCGAACGACGAAGACGCGAATGAACTCGCCCAGATGCGCAGGCAGCAGGTTGTTTGCGGCAAAACCAATCAGCATCGGCGAAAACAGTTGTCGAAAAGTCAACGGCGCAACTGGTGCAAGCAGAGCCTGCCATCGCAGCGTCTTGAGCCAGTAAAATCCGAACAGCAACAGCAGCATGATCGGGAGTGTCCAGTAGTTGGCTCCCGAAAATCCCGCTTTCAACTGCGCAGAATTTGTCCCCTGCAGCGACCAGGCAAAACATCCGACCGACACCACGATGCCCAGAATCAGAAAAAACGCACGCTTCATGAAGTCATGTTCCTGACTCGGTTTGCAAACTGGGACTCGGAGGCAAATTGAAACGGGGGACGTTCCGGAGCATCGCTCCTGAACCGCTAATGTTACCACCATTTTCGCACGATGCGCTCGAATGATCTCGGTCGCACCCTTTTCGTGCCACCCTGACAAACCGGCTCACCCTGTTTTGACGCCCGGAAGGACTACGCAGGACTCCCGCAATCGAAAGTCCTCCCTACGATCGACAAAACCGGCCCGCCTCGCTGAACTGCGTCGTGCGCCTTAACAATTCAATGCCGGCTCGCCCGGCAAGAAGCGAAGTTTCACGTTAGACCACTCAGCTCAGGATCTGGGTGACAACTTTTCCAGCGACGTCTGTCAGGCGAAAATCGCGGCCGGCGAATCGGAACGTCAGACGTTCGTGATCGAGTCCCATGAGATGCAAAATTGTCGCGTGCAGATCGTGAGTATGCACAGGATCGGAACCGGGGCCGATGCCGTGTTCATCGGACGTGCCGTAGACGGTGCCTCCACGAACGCCGCCGCCTGCCATCCACGATGAGTACACCAGATTATGGTGTTCGCGACCGGGATGGTCGGCCTGCTGATGAAACGGAGTCCGTCCGAATTCCGTGGTCCACACAACCAGCGTGCGGTCGAGCATTCCGCGTTGCTTCAGATCGGACAACAATCCTGCGATGGGCTGATCGACAGCTTTCGCCAGTCGCTCGTGATCTTTCATCGTTCCGTGAGAATCCCAATTCTGCCCGCTGTTGGAACCGGTATCGATCAGTTCCAGAAAACGCACGCCGCGTTCCGCCAGCCGTCGGGCCACCAGGCATTGCCAGCCGAATCCTGAAGTGGCTCCCTTTTCCATGCCGTACATCTGCAGCGTCGCTTCGGTTTCCTGACTCAGGTCAAATGCCTCGGGAGCTTCTCGCTGCATCCCAAACGCCGTTTCAAACGATCGCACTCGAGCATCCAGAGCCTGATCGGCTGTTCGACTTGCAAGATGCCTGCGATTGAATCCGCCACGCAGCTCCAGTTCCATCTTCTGAAAATCCTGGCTGGCCGACAAAGAGCGCACGTTCGGAAGTGGTTCCGGTCCGGGAATCACATGCGTTCCCTGATGACAGCCCGGCAAAAAATCGCTGCCCCATGTTTGCGCGCCGGCATACGGCGCTGCGGGGGCGAGCACCATAAAGGATGGCAGATTGCTGTTCACGGTTCCCAGTCCGTAGCTGACCCAGGCTCCATGACTTGGGCGAGGAAACTGGATAGAACCTGTATGAGCGGCCAGCGTGGCTTTGTCGTGCCCGTCGCTGTCGCAGACCATGGAATTTATCATGCAGACGTCATCGACAACCTTGCCAAACTGCGGAAAGAGATCGCTCACCAACATCCCGCTCTGTCCGTATTTGCGGAAGTCCCAGTGCGGCCGAATCAGGTAGCGATCAAAGGCACCCGGCTTGTTCAGCCAGCGACTGGCCGTCACCGACTTGCCGTGATCTTTGATCAGCTGCGGCTTATGATCAAACGTGTCGACATGAGACACGCCGCCGGTCGAATACAGAAAGATGACTCGATCGGCCCGTGGCGTAAAGTGCGGTTGCTTCGGAGACAACGGATCACTCAAGCCCGCCTGCGCTTGTTCAGCCATCAATCCGGCCAGCGCAACGGATCCAAATCCACCCGATGCCCGCTGCAAAAATTCGCGACGACTTGTCATGTGTCTCAGTCCACAAAAAGAAAGGCATTGCTGGTCAGTACCACTCGCGCAAATGCGCTCCAGGCTTCTGCTTCGGGATCATGGCCCGATGCAGCAATGGCCTGCAGACGACTTTGATAATCGCGCAAAAACTCCATAGCCTCCGCGATGTCTGCGGATTCAGGCGGACGACCGTTCGCCAGCTGCAGAGCTTTTCGAATGCGGGCTTCCGGATTGCCTTCGTCCTTTATCAAAAGCGAAGCAAACGCAGCAGACGCCTGATGCACGAATGGTGAATTCATCAGATACAAGGACTGAGTCGGTGTGATGGTCGGCAGTCGCTCGGCCACACTTTGATTGGGATCGGCCGCATCAAAGGCTGACAGAAACGGATGACGCCGGTTTCGCTGCAGCATCAGATAGACGCTGCGATGCTGAGAATCGTACGTGGCATAAAACGGTTGATGAATCGTAAAGGCCCATTGATCCACAGGTGGAAACGGATGCTCGCGCGGCACCGTAGGATCCAGCATTCCGCTGACAGCAAGAATAGAATCCCGGATCGATTCTGCATCCAGTGCCTGGCGCGAAAATCGCCACAGCAGAACGTTCGTGGGATCTCGCTGAAGGTTGCCTTCATGATCATCGCTGGACAACTGGTACGTCCGACTGAGCATGATCGTGCGATGCAACGATTTGACATCCCAGCCTGTTTTCATAAACCTCGCGGCCAGCCAGTCGAGCAATTCCGGATGCGATGGCAGCTCGCCACGCGTTCCGAAGTCACTGGATGTCGCCACAAGGCCACGGCCAAAGTGCCATTGCCAGACGCGATTCACAAACACGCGTGCGGTCAGAGGATTGGAAGGTCGAGTCAGCCATTCGGCCAGCTCACGTCGACCGCTTCCTGCCGCCGGCTGAGAAACTTCATCGCCGCCCAGTACTTCCAAAAATCGACGCGGTACTTCGTCGCCCGGCTTATCCGGTTCCCCGCGTTTTTGAACTCGAGCGTTGACCGGCGTGCCTTCGCTGACTCCGTAGGCCACTTCATAGGCCGACGATGCAACAATCGTGTCGCGTTCTTTTGTCAAAACGGCTAACTCCGCGTCGGCTGCTGCCATCCGTTCTTTACTGTCAGGCAGCGTTTCCTTCGCACGAGCGGGTT
>QWOO01000033.1 GCA_003669615.1 Planctomycetota bacterium | reverse complement strand
CAAAGAGTTAACACACGACGAGCCTTCAGGAGAATTGGAAATCGAAGGTTCCGATTCGCCCTGTTCGTATTTGCCCGGGCAGACGGCTCGCATGACCTATCGCCTGGCTTACAGATTGACGGACGCTCGTTATGAGCAACTGCTGTCGCGTGGGTGGAGGCGTTTTGGGCGAACTCTGTTTCGTCCGGCGTGCTCGGCATGTGCTGCATGTCAAAGCCTGCGTGTTGCAATTCCGGAGTTTGCACCGTCGAAAAGCCAGCGACGAGTGATCGCGAAATCTCCTCAGCTGAATGATCTTACGGTGATCATTCAAAAACCTTCGCTGAGCACCGAGCATCTGTCTCTGTACAACCGCTACCACCTGGATATGCATCATCGACGTCAGTGGCCGTTTCGGGAGATCAACCGTGACCACTACTTCGATTCCTTCGTCGATGGACATTTCACGTTCGCTCGCGAGTTTCAGTATCGCTTTCAGGGCAAGCTGATCGGACTGGGGCTTGTGGATGTGACAAAGTCCGTAATGTCCAGCATCTATTTCTTTCACGACCCCGACTGGCGCGATACTTCTCTGGGAACCTATTCCGTGATGCGCGAAATCGAAGATGGTCGCGAGCATGATCGTCAGTGGCTTTACATGGGCTACTACATCCGCGACTGTGGTTCGATGAACTACAAGAACCGCTACAAGCCGCATCAATTGCTGCAGAGTTACGTGTCCGATCAGGAGACTCCAAACTGGATGACTCCGTTAAGCTCCGATGAGACCTGTTAAAAAAAACCTGCCTCCGCTTCATTTTTTGAGTGAGTGTTCATCATGATCCGTCGTTACTTAAGCATTTTTCAACTGACGTTCGCCGTAACCTGCGTGCTGTCTCTCCCTGTCACTCAGCAGTCAGCAACATCTGCGGAACCTGTCACCAGGAAGATCAATCTGATCGAACTGATTGAAAAGGGTGATGTGGAATACCATCTGAACCAGGCGATGGAACTCCATGACGCGCCGTCCGATGTTTGGAAAGTTGAAGACGGAGTGCTGCATGTGAGCGGTCGAGGCTACGGATATGTGGCCACAAAAAAGAGCTACCGCGATTACCGGCTGATGCTTGATTTCAAATGGGGTGAAAAGACCTGGGGCAAACGCGAAAAAGCGGCCCGCGACAATGGAATCCTGCTGCATGCGTATGGGCCTCACGGAGCTTTTGCCGGCACCTGGATGGCCAGCATTGAAGCTCAGTTAATCGAAGGTGGCACGGGCGACGTCCTTGTGCTCAGCACGAAACTGGACGATGGCACTCAGTTGCAGACCAGCCTGACGAGCGAGTTTGTTCTGGATCGCGACAAAGAAAAGATCTGGAAGAAAGGCGTTCCTCGCCAAAAGGTCACTGAAGGTCGCATCAACTGGGAGAAACGCGATGAAGACTGGTCCGATACGAAGGACTTTCGAGGAGCCGCGGATGTGGAAAAACCGGTCGGCGAATGGAACACTTTGGAAGTGATCGCGAAAGGCGACACGCTCCAGTATTTTCTGAACGGCGTGCTGGTCAACGAAGGATTTGAAGCATCACCCAGCGAAGGCAAAGTGCTGCTCCAGACCGAAGGTGCCGAAATGTTCGTCCGCCGCTACGAACTTCTGCCCCTCAAGTAACGTCCCCGGCATCCCAAACAAATTCCGCTCTCCACCGCCGGTTTCCCGCCAGGGGCGTGGACTTAAGACGTAGCGGACGTCGCCAGGACTTTCGGCACCCACGGTTTGCTGGGAAGCCGAAACGCCTGACGCGTTCCGCTACTCGAATCGCTGCCACATGTTTAGCGTGGAGGCATCGCCATTGTTACGGTCTTCAGTTCGGTGTAGTTGGCAAGTCCGGCTTCACCAAGTTCGCGGCCGATGCCACTCATTTTGAATCCGCCGAATGGGGCGGCCGCGTCGAAGACGTCGTAGCAGTTGACCCAGACCGTGCCGGCACGCAAAGCATGAGCCATCTGATGGGCCTTCTGAACATCACGAGTCCACACGGCGGCGGCCAGACCGTAGCAGGTGTTGTTCGCGCGCTGAGTGACCTCGGCCACGTCCTTGAACTTCAGAATGCTTAGCACCGGTCCGAAAATTTCTTCGCGGGCGATGTCCATCTGATCGTGCACGTTCGTAAAGACTGTGGGCTCGATAAAGTATCCGCGATTTCCGAATCGCTGGCCGCCCGTAACACAGTTGGCTCCCTGAGCCTGGCCGCGATCGATGTAGCCCATGATTTTGTCGAACTGAGCCTGGTCGACCTGCGGCCCCTGCTGCGTTTCGGTATCGAAGGGATTCCCGAGCACTCGCTGTCGAGTCCTGCGAATCAGCTTTTCGACAAATTCATCGTGCACCGATTCTTCCACGAACAGGCGACTGCCCGCGCAACAGCATTGTCCCTGATTGAAGAACAAACCAAACTCGGCGCCAGCAATGGCAGCGTCCAAATCGGCATCGGCGAACACAATATTGGGACTCTTACCGCCCAGTTCAAAGGTCAGCCGTTTGAGAGTATCGGCGGCTTCACGCATAATGATTTTGGCAGTGGTGCCTTCACCCGTGAAGGCGATTTTGTCAACCTGGGGATGCGCAACAAGGGCGGCTCCGGCGGTCGGACCAAAGCCTGGAACAACGTTGATCACGCCCGGCGGAAATCCGGCTTCCAGAGCCAGTTCGGCCATCCGCAAACAACTCAACGGCGTCTGCTCGGCCGGTTTTATGACGATCGTGTTGCCGGTCGCCAGCGCGGGACCCCATTTCCACGCCACCATCAGCAGCGGAAAGTTCCACGGAATAATCTGGCCACACACACCAATCGGTTCACGACGCGTATAACAAAAATAGTCGCCTCGAATCGGAACCGTGTCGCCTTTGATCTTATCAGCCCAACCCGCGTAGTAACGCAGGCAGTCGATCGCCAGCGGCAGGTCGGCCGCGCGCGCATCATTGATCGGTTTGCCATTGTCGAGTGTTTCCAGAGCGGCCAGTTCGTCCAGATGCTTCTCTGCCAGATCCGCCAGCTTGTTCATCAGACGGCCGCGATCTCGTCCATCCATTCGTGACCACGGCCCGGTCTCAAACGCAGCTCGAGCGGCGCGGACGGCCAGATCGACATCCGCAGCATCGCCTTCTGCAACCTGGCAGATGACCTCTTCGGTCGCCGGATTCACCGTCGCAAATGTCTTCCCACTGACGGACGATCGGAACTCGTCACCAATCAGAATTCCGGTCTGACGAATTTTCGGTGCCGCAAACGTGCGTGGTTCAACGACTGAAGACATGGGACGCTCCTGCCTGAGTGGGGGATGGAATCATAGGGTGCCATTATGCCCACGTGCCCATCGAATTGCGAACGATGTCCGCTGCTGCAATGCCCGAAATTTTCCAGGGATGCAGGGCAGGGGATGCTGTCCGAACGCTGCCAGATGTTGGATCAAGAGCGGTTTTCAAACTGCCCGGTCAGCTTTGAAGTTGCGCGTGTCCCTTAGTCGATGTACGCGAACTCGTTCGAGTTGAACAGGACCAGGCACAAGGATGCGAGCGCCAGTTGGTCGGGAGATGGAGCAGGCTCGGATGTATTACCGGACTGCTCGTCGACGGGCAATGCAAACTGATCGATCAGCAACGCCTGCACGGATTTTCGTTCGGCTTCATTGAGCTGTCGATCGAACACCGCCAGGCAGGCTACGTCACCTTTCCAGTACTCGCCGCCGATATTGCCCTGCTGCCCAATCACCCAGGGCGTATCGAGTCTTCTTGCGGGCAGCGAAGTTGTTTGCGCGGTGACAGTGCGATGCTGTTGAAACACCATGGCTCCATCAGCACCGTTGGTTGCGGTCAGCAAAAATGGTCGTTGGCGATTGCGGATTTCTCCCACGCCCGAAACAGCATCGCTCAGCCGGACGGCGTTTTCATTTGTCATGCCCACAAAAAACGAAGTCGCCGAATTTCCATCGCGGCCACTCCAATTCGAAAGCAACTCACGATGCCCGGGAGCACCCTGGTCCGTCACCACGGCCAACACCGTCGCTGCATCATGAGACAGCAATGAGCCGGCGATATTCATGAAGCTGCCCACACCATCAAATCGGACGGCCGGATGCCCGTTCACGCAGTCCTTCACAAGCACCGGACACAGCTCGGGAATCGACTGAGTCGCTTCGTGGGCATCGCCATTCGCATTCTTCCAACTCGACACTCGCCCGTCGCTGTTCGTTGTCACAAGTGATGCAGCATTCAGCAGCAACACGGCCGACTTCAGCAGTTTTCCCCCATCCAGAGTCTCTTCATTGTGCTGGCCAACAATCGCCGGCGCGATTGCGAATTGCTGCTTCTGATGGTTCACATGCTGAATCGAGAACTCCAGCTCATCCGCTGCCGGGCGACGATTCAGAATGGAAATCCACATGCGTTCAACCGCATCCGAGACCTGAGAGTCAGAACTTCGGGCATCCGGAGACTGCTGACTGGCATGAAGTATCTTCGTCGCAAGGAACGCGGCCCGCTGATGCACGAATTCGTTGTTCAGCAGTGTCAGAGCCTGTGGTGCTACAATCGTGACATCACGCTGCCCGCAGGAGAGCGTCGAATCACACATATCGAACGTAGTCATCAGCGGCGGAAGCAGACTTCGCTGCGTGAAAATGTAGAGACTTCTTCGCAGCTGATCTGCAGGCGGCGACGCGTTCCATGCGGATGCTTTGCGTGACAAACCTTCCAACGCTTCGGCGCTGATAGTCGGATGAAAGCTGGGACCTCCCAGCGACTGGTCCAGTTCGCCTGTCGCCGAGAGAAAACCGTCACGCAGGGACTCTGCATCTTTGCGACGTCGATGCGCTCTCCAGAGAAATCGGTTGGCCGCATCGATCTGATTGTATTCGTCCTGCCCTGGATGCAGTGACGCCTGCTGCCATGTTTGTGAAGTCAAAATCAGCCGATGGATATGCTTGAGACTCCAGCCGCTGCGAATCAATTCTGCGGCCAGCCAGTCCAGCAGTTCGGGATGAGTCGGTTTGTCTCCGGTGTACCCAAAATTGTTCGACGATCGAACCAGGCCGTGTCCAAAGTGATGCTGCCAAAGTCGGTTAACGATGACTCGCGCGGTCAGCGGATTATTTTCCATCGCAATCCAGTCAGCCAGCTGAAGTCGCAAGCCGGTGGTCCGAACGTCTGCGGGTGCGGCGGTGAATTCACGAAACTCGCCTGGTACGCAGCTAAGTGCTCCGGCGCTGACAGGTTCCAGTGGAGAATGCCGTTCACCATTCCGCAGTTTGTGCAGCGGCTCGGGAGACTTTGTGATATCCGTCCAGCCCAACACGTCTTTGTAACCCAGTTCCTCGGCCGATGGCCCGCCAATCAAGTCACGGTCTCGTGGCTGAATCGGACCGGGCCAGAACGCCGCCGCCATTCGATAATAATCCGTCTGCGGAATTGGATCGAACTTATGATCGTGACAACGCGCACACTTGGTCGTCATTCCCAGGAACGCGGACGAAGTTGTGTGGACCAGATCTTCCAGACGTTCATACTTATAATCTTCCGCATCATTCGGCTCATCGTTCCATGTGCCAAGACACAGGAAACCGGTGGCGATGACAGACTGCTCGCTGCGATTGGGAAGCTCATCGCCGGCCAGCTGTTCGCGAATGAACTGGTCGTACGGCATGTCGCTGTTGAAAGCGTTGACGACCCAGTCTCGATACTTCCAGGCAAACGGCTTGACCTGATCACGTTCGTAGCCACATGTTTCTGCGAAGCGCACCACGTCCAGCCAGTGTCGAGCCCAGCGTTCTCCAAACTGAGGCGAATCCAGCAACGCATCCACAAGTTCGGTCACAGCCGCTGTCTGGTCTGCGCTTTGGGAAACGTTTTGAATATCAGCTGCGGTCGCCGGCAGCCCGGTGACATCCCAGTACAAGCGGCGGACAAGCAGGTCGGTTGCTGCTGGCGGAGCTGGTGTCAGTCCGTGGGTTCGCAAAGTCTGCGCTATGAACCGATCAATCGGGTTGGCTGCCGGCGAAGCGGACTCATCGTGCGGAACAACCACACTCGTCAGCGGCTGAAAGGACCACCAGTCCCGTCCACCGCGAACGTCCGTCGTTTGTTCGTAGAGATCCAGTCGACGTTGATCGGGAAAGACGGCCCCGGTTTCAGCCCAGCGTTGCAGAACGGCGATTTCGTTTGGCGGCAGCTGCTGACTTTCGCCGTGTTTGACTGGAGGCATCTCCCCTGAGACGACTCGCTGCAGCAATAAACTGTCGGCCGGTGCGATGCGATCCAGGACCGCGCCACTTTGGCCGCCCTGTGCCAGACCGGCCGCGGTTTCCAAAGATAAGTCGCCGGACGGATTTGCGGCCTGATGACATTCGAGACAGCGGCGAATCAGCAGCGGAGCAACGTCTTTTTCAAAATCCGGCGCTTGGCCGAAGGCGTTCAGCGGCAGCGCAATGAAAAGTACCATGAGCCCAAACACGTGAGACAAGATGGGGTGCCTCATAACGTTTGCTCTTTGTCAGGACAGGGTGGGGTCAGCGTGGTGAGCAGCATTCGCGAAGCGGTGGTGACTTCGTGTCGGCTGCCTGCATTATGGTGCGGCGGCAAACTTGTGCAACTGCAGCCAGTCTGCAGCTCGGTTCGACCAGTCACGAGCCCCTGGCGGTGGAGTACGATGTCGCATGCCAAAACCATGGCCTCCGGTTTCATAAATGTGCAGTTCCACGGGCACCTTCATTTTCGTCAGTTCAATCATCAGCCGAGCGCTGCCTTCGGGCGGTGATGATTTGTCGTCGACAGACTGCGCGATAAACGTGGGCGGTATTGATGCCGCGAGAGTAATGTCCGATCGAAGTGCTGAGCTGTCTGCATTCAGCACCTGATATGGGTAGATCAGCAGCATGAGATTCGGTCGGCACTGCGAATCATCGCCGTGCACGGGGATCAATGGCTTTCCTGCGGTGGCGACCAGAGCCGTCTGGCCACCAGCAGAAAATCCGATAACACCAATTCTCTGCGGATCAATATTCAGCTCGGCCGCCTGGGATCGCACAGTGACAATTGCCTGTTGCAGATCCTGAGCCGGGCCTTCGACGGGATTCGAATGCTTATTGGTCGGCGTGCGATAGGCGAGCTGAAGGCCAACGATGCCCAGTGAGTTCAGCCAGCGACAAACATCCGAACCTTCATGTTCGTCGGCCAGTCTGGCAAATCCTCCGCCTGGTGCCACGATCACCGCGGCACCAGTCGCCTTCTGCTTGTCCGGCAAATAAACAAACAGGCGAGGAACGGAGACATTGAAACGGCGAGTCAGTCCATCGTCGCCTTTCACTTGAGACTCCGCCGGACTGGAACTGACCCGGGGTTCCGGATGCTGATCGGGCCACAACAGAATTTCTGCTGGCATGGGGTCTGTGGTTGCGGTCTGCTGAGCAGCGGCAGGAGTCGCATGCGTGATTGAACCGAGCAGACTCAGCAGGAACAGATAAATGAGCCGTTGAGCGTGCCTGTTGCGGGGGAGATAAATAGACATCATTGATCCTGCGAGGAGTCGGAAATAAAACGGCCGGCGTCCTGATCAGGTCGGAGCAGCCCTGCAGACGATTCAAAAAAGCGTCGACGGCGACCAGGCAATTGTTCGGCATTCGTCGACTGTTCTTCGAGATCATGAAGGTTGGCCTGGCACACCCGGCACCCTACGGTGCGAACATGGAAGTCGATATATTCGGCCGCAGAAGCGTTCAGGGTCCCTAAGACGTAACCACCCAGTTCCGTGCGGGATGGACAGCTGAGCCGGCCCCGCTGCCAGATTTCGCCAAGAGAATTTCCGCCCTGATCTCTATGACGAATCACATGGGCGACTCGCGTCTGCAACGATTTATCAGTCCGCAGCTGCATTTCGAATTCCGCCATCCGCGCCGCCGGCAGCAGTTCGTCCAGCCACCCGGCAAGCTCGCGATCGGTCCAGGTCATGGGGTACGTTCCAGTGTGGTCGTGATGAAAAAGGAAGGAAACGCAACTGTTGACGCGTGACCAGCCTGCGGCCAAATCCGCTGACGTGGGTCGTTTCGAAATTCCAATCCGTAAAACGTTTGCAACGGACGACTTCTGCCGCCTTGCTCGAATAGGATATGTCGGCTAGATTCGTGTTTTCCAGTCGCAACCACTGAGCAAATCCAGAACTTCAGCTTACAAACGGTCGCTGCCCAGTTGGCACGCCGGGACGATTCGACAGTGCAGT
>QWOO01000023.1 GCA_003669615.1 Planctomycetota bacterium | reverse complement strand
TCATGGACACAAAAGGACACAGGACACAAAAGGTGCAGGAACCGTTTAGAGGAATAACCATAGAGACGGTCGGCGGCACAATTGAGCCAGCAGCAGCGCATTGATCCACTAGAGCAGAACGATCCGGCAGGAGCCTACGCGTTGCGTTTTACAATTCGGTCAAGTCGAATTCGTCTCGCAGCGCTTCCAGCATTTCGTCATCATTGATTTGCACTTTTGTCTGAGATTCTGCCTCATATCCCTGCACTAGTTCGAACCTCATAGCTTTAACGACCCTTTCAGAAAACAGGGCGGCCCGCAGGCGGAGGCAATTCTTGCAAACCATCCGATGATACGCCTTTTCCGTATCACCACAGGACATCGCTCGGGCCGTCAGCAGATAAAGATTTTCAGCGTGCCGTTCACTGATGCCGTCATCGTCGAGCAGCGCCACGTCAAAAACTAATTCCATCGTTGGTTCGTGCCCGTGGCGGGGAATGACTCTGTAGAGTTTCCAGATGTCACCGTTCGTCAATACTACCCAGTTAGCCGACAAAGTTGCGGCATAGGTTCCGGCCTGGTCGAGGACGCTGGAACCGAGGCGACTGCGGATCGCCTTGCATTCAATTACGGTCATAACCCGACCGTCTTTCTTGATCGCGATGTCTATCCGTCCGTTTAGAACCTTCCGTTCTGTTTCGAGGTCCTCATTGTCATAGCCGAGTGCAGTCCGAAGGGCGTCCATACACCAGATGCGAACCTGTTCCTCTTTGTTTCCTGCCTCTTGTGCCAGGTTCTGCAAACGTCCGTGGAGTGACTTGAAGCCAGCGAGCGCCTTTTCAATGTGGCTCGACCTAATCTCATCCTGGGTTCGCTTCTTGCGTTTAGTCTCTTTGGTTCTTTCCTCCTCGGCGGCAATCGCGCTTTGTTCTGAGTTGCTGGGAACTTCCAGAACCAGAGTAAATGCCCCATGACGAAATCGACGGCGACCTGATCTTTCGCACCACTGGCGATCGTCGCGAACGTCCGGCGTAGCGAGTAAAAGTTGACGTCCCGGCGTTTGATTTTGAGCTTCTGCAGGAGCTTGCCGAATACTGTCGTCAGGTTGTTGGTCTGAATGTAGCGAGATTCGTCTACCCTGACCCAAACGAGCGGCCGACCTTGCCTAGTCAGGAACAACAACGCCTCGTCCGGATTTGGAAGTTTAGGTGACACTTCCGGTGACACTTGTCACTTTCAACGAAAACAGGGAAACCAGATTTCTCCGGATTCCCTGTCTTTTATCCTGTCAAACTAAAAGCCACCGGTCAGAGTCGAACTGACGACCTACGCTTTACGAAAGCGTCGCTCTACCAACTGAGCTACGGCGGCGAAGTGCTGGGTGACACGACTGTGTCGTGTTCACTCGGAACTTTGACGGGCGAACTTTAGCGATCCGCGGGCTTCCAGGCAAGATCTGGAAACCGCAAGTTTTGGACAGTCCTGAGTTGCGGAGAACTCGTAAAATTCAGATCGTTCCGCGGCCGGGTTTTGAGGCGTTTGGATGAGTGCGAACTCGAGGCTCAAAAGTTTAGATCCGGCGAGGCGGAAGGTGACAATTTTCGCTGGCGACCTGTTGATCCAAGGGTTTTCTGCTACTTCACGCTGCCAAATCCGAGCGAAATCCGAGCCAAAGACGAGCGAAATCCATGAAATTCTCGTATCCCGAACAGGCGGCCCGTTTTTGCAGCGCGGGCCAGTCGAGATGCCGACGCTCCCAGGTGGATGCGGAGATTTTTGCGGGCCGGCTTTTTGAAATGGCTGTCAGTTCGTGGTTCAAATGCGATTTGTCGCACTGTCAAAGAGGAACAGAAAATGGCCGAATCAAGAACCGAAATTCTCGCGCGGCTGCGAAACAAGATTGCGAACGGTCGGCCGATTATAGGCGGCGGGGCGGGGACGGGGATCAGTGCAAAGTGCGAGGAAGCGGGCGGCATTGATCTGATCGTGATTTATAACTCCGGCCGTTATCGCATGGCGGGGCGTGGTTCGCTGGCCGGCCTGATGCCCTACGGCAATGCCAATCAGATTGTACGCGAGATGGCGTATGAGGTTTTAACAGCCGTCAGCAAGACTCCTGTTCTGGCTGGTGTCTGTGGAACAGACCCGTTTATGTTGCGCGATCATTTCCTGCGTGAACTTAAATCGATGGGATTTGCGGGGATCCAGAATTTTCCTACCGTCGGCCTGATCGACGGAACGTTCCGCGCGAACCTGGAAGAAACCGGCATGGGGTTTCAGCTGGAGGTGGATCTGATTGCTGCGGCTCATGACATGGATCTTCTGACGACTCCGTATGCCTTCGATCCTGAGCAGGCCGCAACTCTGACAAAAGCCGGAGCCGACATCGTTGTGGCGCACATGGGTCTGACGACCAGCGGGACGATCGGCGCTTCGACAGCGCTGACTCTGGAACAATGCGTTCCGCGAATTGCCGAAATGACCGACGCCGCTCGGTCGGTTCGTGAAGACGTCATTGTGTTGTGTCATGGCGGTCCGATCGCTATGCCTGAAGACGCGCAGTACATGTTGGATCAGGTTTCGACGATCGACGGATTCTACGGAGCCAGTTCGATGGAACGATTGCCCACAGAGATTGCCTTGAAGGAGCAGGTTCTGAAATTCACAGGACTGCGTCGTTCACTTTGATCGGGTTCACTTAGACGGTGCGGTGCGAGCGTGTTTCAAGGCGTCTGCGAAAGCCAGAAGATCTCGATGGATGCTTTCGGCCTGCTCGTCGGTTAATGACAAATGTCCGAATCGGACCTCATTGAAAGCAATGGCGATGCGTGTCGGCAGCGTTTGCAGGTCGGGTGTTGCCAGGCGATTGTTGAAGCGTGCAAAAGCCAGCGAAGCGTTTTCCAGAGCACTGTTTGCGGGCGGCAGGTTCAGGCCGTTTCGTTCACAAAGATGGCAGAATCCTTCATAAAAACGGATGACCGAACGCGAGGATCGGCGACTCTGCCACAGTCGGCCTTGCAGAGTTCTGATCGCATTCATGAGCTTCCGGAACACTTTTAACTTGGCAAGACCGGCGATGGTCACCAGCAACACGAACAAAGCGATTCCGCCCTGCCAGCTAATCCAGCTGGAGCGCGAACTGATGAAGCTGGCGAACTGCTGACGAATGGTGTTCCAGAGTCCCTTGTCGCGAATGGTCTGAAACAGAGACTTCGAAGTGGAAATGACCGGAGCGAAAAACTCCTGCTGTCGCTCGGCCGACATTTGGTGAATGCCATCATTCCAGAAGTCCGAAATTGCGGTCTGGATGTTGGAGATCAGTGTCACCGGCTGAGCATTGTCCATGTCCTGCCGTCGATCCGATGAAGGAGTGGCTTCCACCGTGAGCCAGCGGTCATCGACGA
This sequence comes from Planctomycetota bacterium, assembly GCA_003669615.1. GTDB lineage: Bacteria > Planctomycetota > Planctomycetia > Planctomycetales > Planctomycetaceae > SXXK01. The sequence continues at coordinate 4,931 of QWOO01000023.1, read as the reverse complement.
AAGCTTCGGCCCATGCATGAGCGTGCCTTTGACGGACTTCGTACCGTCCGGACAAACCATTGATCTCCGAACCATAGTAGCCATTGATCAGTCGTGCGGGCACATCAACGGACTGCAGCATCAGTACGCATGCGGATGCGTAGTATTCGCAATGGCCCGACTTTGTGTTGAGCAGGAAATCTTCCAGCGGATCAAGCGATCTATCCTGTCGCGACTGCTTCAGCGAATACACGAATCCGTTGTCGTTGCTGAGATATTTCACAATCCTGCGAACTCGCTCCGCCGGCGGAACCAGCGTCTGGTTTTCGGTGCAGATTGCGTTCGCCGTTTGAAACAATTTGGGCAGCCGAAACTCCAGATCTTTGTCGCGGCTATATTCGCGCGGCTGTTCGACAATAACGCCATCTTTGCGACGGTACATGGGCCCTTCCATGCCGTCCATCAGATAAATACTGGACGCAAACTCAAAGCGGCGGCGAGAAAGCTGACTGATAATGTCCGGAGGAAGATCTTCCGGCGTCGCCCAGAACTCAAATGTCAGACCGGGACGTTGTTCCAAACTCGGGCAGTCCACAGTGAACGTCCGCGCCACGGTCTCGGCACCCTGTCCACCCATCCAAATGAGCGATCCGCTGATTTCCGTCTGAACGATTCGTGCACCGCTATTCGTGGCAACCCGACTCACGGGATACGGTGAGAACGCAAAAACGGCTGCGGGCGGATCCTGTGTAATCTGCAATCGAAAGTCGGACGGCAGCTGGTTGTATTCTCCCAGACGCCGAATATCTTCACCGCGACCAAAGCCTTTTTCTTCGAAGCCGCGAGTCCACACTCCTTCGTTATAGAACGCCATCACGTTTCCGCGAAAACGGATTTCGTCCATTTTCAGGGCCTCTGCGAACTGATCCACATCAACTTTTCGGCCCGTCTTCAAATTCGAAATCTCGAACGCCAATACTCGTTCGTTACTCAGCATGATCTCGCCGATATCGCCGAGCTGCACAGAATCATTAAATCCCAACCGGTTGCGATAGCCCGAATCAGTATCTGAGACATCGCCAAACAGGGCCGACCCCGGCACCCAGACGCGTGGAAACGCAGCAAAGACGATGAGTGCCAGCGCCACTGAAATCAAGTACGAGCCGCCCACCATCCATCGAAAACGCCAGCCGACCCACGTCTCGGAAGGATCTCGCTGCAAACCGTTTCGAACAAGAATGGTCGGTTGAGCAGTCTCGCGGCTGCGCGATGCAGCGGACGATGATCGGGACAGCAAGTTGTTCAGGCCAAGGAACGCCAAGAGAAAGCGTCGAGAGTTTCCGGACTTTTCGGAGGAACGAGCGGGCTCGGCATTTGTCTGCGTGAAAGAATCGATCCGTTCTTTGTCGATTGCTGTACCAGTCGCGGAAAACGATCTCGTGGCATCAGGTGAACTCGATGGTGTATCGGCGGATCGCACGAGTGCTCGCCTGGCATGCTGATCTTGCACTCGGAAGAGCGAAAAAACAGAAAGTGTCCAAAGCAGCAGCAGCAGCATTCCCAGCATCGAAGCGCCGAAAGTGACACCGCCGGACAGCAGACCGGCAATCGCCAACTGCAGAACGCTGAGTGCAATGAGCCACCAGTATTGCCGATTGCTTTTGGGAAGAATCAGCACAATCCACGTGAGATACACAATCAGGTGGGCCCCGGCGAGCAGTTTGCTTTCGAGAGTCCCGCCGATGAATTCATTCGCCGCGACAGCAAACGCAGCTACGCCAAACAGATTTCCAATGATCACCGGAATCCGGAACCACCGCAGGTGCTCGGCCAGCAGCCAGCCGACAAGAGCAAACACGGGAGTGCAGGCCGCGGGAAACAGCAGGCCTTCACTGCCCGCAAGAATGATGGCCGCTGCAGAGGTCACAACTGTGACGCTGCGGAAAAATGTGGATCGAAGTTTAAGGTCGCTCTGTTCGGCGGACAGTTCACGCATGGCTGAACATCTCCTGAGGAACTCCGCCAGCGACAGTTTCACCACCGGCAACGGAATCCGCCGCGAGCTGTTCAGGGAAGGCGAACACGTCCTTCAAAACAGTAGCCTCGCAGCTGAGAATGACCAGCCGACTGGTGAGCTGAGCTTCGTTCTTCATCGTATCCCGCGCGATGGATTCCGAGAGCAGTCGGGCGCCTTCGGGACGAGAAGTGATCAGCACAAAGCGGCTGTTGGACGACATCGGTCCCTGGCACAGCGTCAGCAGCATCTCTGCCAGCGGAGCACGTTTCGAAGGCTGACAAACCGCCAGGGCTCGCAGGGCGGCATCGCGAAATCGACCGGCACCAGTGACTTCCAGAGACTGCAGTTCTTTGCCGGCAATCGCCAGCCGATAGGTGCCTGATGAGGTGTGTCGAGTCTGCTCGACGCACAACGTCGCCGCGAGACTAACGGCGATTTCCTGCAGTTCGTCAGTGAACTCGGGCGTCTGAAAAAAGTCCAGCAGCACGATCAGTTCGGCTTCCCGATGCTGTTGATGTTCCTTGACCATGATCTGGCCATGACGAGCCGAACTTCGCCAGTGAATTGCACGAGAACTGTCGCCCGGACGGTATTCGCGAATGCTGTGGAAGTCATCGTCGAAGATGCCCATTTTCGCATTCGCACGAGTCATCGATTCCGCAAGTTCCCGCTCGCGACGCTTCCAGCCGGGAAGCAGTCGCCCAATCGCCGGATGAACCACAAGCTCGCTCATGCTGGAAATTGTATGGCCCCGCTCTCCAATCCCCAGCGGAAATCGGCTGCTGATACGGATCGGCCCAAGCAGATAAAGGCCGCGTTTGCGAATGCAGAGTTCGTACTGGCCGGACCGTTCTTCTTTGGGACCGACGCGTACAAATGTGACCGTCGGCTCTTCGCGAACGGACAGGCCTTCAATCACGTCGCGGACTTCAACAAGACGTGAGGAGAGAAAAGGCTTGTCGTTTCGAAGGAGAATCTCCACGCTGAAAAATGCGCCGGCCGGAACCGTCGACGGGTGAGTCCTTTGAATTTGCACTCGAGCCAGCATCGCGACGACCACCCAACCGTTCAGCACGAACGGGCCAGCCATCATTCCAAACACCAGCAGCAGCATGTTGCCTGTGTCTGGATTGCCGCCGGTCAAAGCACCCACGGCAATCACCAGCATGATTCCGAGGTAGACCATCCCTTCGCGTGGCAACAGCATTCTCGACCGCAGGCCGATACGCTGGTAGACCCGTGAAATCCAGCGGTGGAAGACAATCGACAGCACGGCGGCCACCAGAACGACTATTCCGAGTCCAATAAAGATGTACTGAGTTCCGGCCAGCTCCGGATAGTTGGCAGGGATCACGAACGCGGCCAGAAAACAGGCCCCGGCTGACAGCAGCTGGACGATGTTATTGGCTCCAAAGGAGACCGGCATCATCGCTCGTTTCGGATTGTCAGCCGACATCAGTCCCTCGACATCATCTGCGGGAAGCCGTTGATACGCCTGAAGGCTCAGAACAAAGGGGCCGGGTAATCGCTCAGAGTCGCATCGGTCTCTGTGCTGCCGATCGCTTTGCCGTTACGCCGGTTCAGGGTGTTGCATGTATAGTCAATTCCAATGCAGTTGACGAGGGATGGCCGGGCACGATCTTTACGAACGGTGCGACGATCTCCAGTGCGGGATAGGTCCCGTTGCAGCGTGCTGATTCAGTGGTATTTCACAACTCGACGCAGCGGGTTGGGATAGTCAAAAACGCGCATCTTCAAAAAGCGTGACCGCCCGAACCGTTTCTTCGACGAACGGTGGAAAACTGCGGCACGCTACTTTGTCTCCGCCGGAGTTCGTTTCTGAGTCAGCAGCCACTCGTAGAACTCCGGGGTGTTGTAAGTTTCTGTCCACGAATCGTGTCCGGCTTCAGGATAGATGGTCAGTTTAGGAGTACCGCCGCTCTTGATCATGGCATCGATCATTTCCTGAGTCCGCTCGACTGGCACTCCTTCATCCTTCGCGCCATGAAACGCCCAGGTCGGCAGGTGAGTGTAGCGGCGAGTCCAGTACGGCTCGCCACCTCCGCAGATTGGTGCGATGGCAGCAAACCGCGTCGGAGAAAATGCAGCCAGTTCCCAAGTCGCAAAACCGCCCATACTCAAGCCTGTCACATAGATGCGATCAGGGTCAACCTTGTGAGTCTTCTCGAGTTCGTCCAGCAGCGCCGACAATTCAAGCGGCTCCCAGCCGCGTCCCTTCGCACATTGCGGCGACACAACGATGAAAGGGAACTTCTTTCCGCCCGCAATCAACTTCGGAGGACCGTGCATTTTCACAAGTTCCAGATCCGCACCGCGTTCTCCTGAGCCGTGCAGAAACAGCAGCAGCGGCCATTTTTCCTGCGTTTCATAGCCTTCAGGAAGCGACAGCAAATAACCCATCTCCACCTTCACCGTGGTGCTTAACTGCTCAGCTGTCTGCGCAGAGTCCTCTGCAGTCGCCGTGTTTACACACAGGCTGAGACACATCTCCGCAGTCAGAAGGATGGAGGCAACGTGCGCCTGGGAAAAAAATTGCATAGGAAGATTGGCCCTTCGTGAAGAGTTTTCTTTTGCCCGACCGTGGGGAAAACATCGCATGCCTGCAACACAATCGCAGGACCTCGATGACAGAATACCAGACACCGACGGAATTACCTCTGCAGCGTTCGCGATTACTCAACAGCCCCCCACTCAAACGTTTGGAAGCTGCAAGCTTGCGGCCATCCCTCGCTGACGCGTTTTGAAGTTGTGCGTTTGTCACCATCCCAACCCGAAACGTCAGTGAGGGATCTCGTCCTGCTGGTTCGCCGTTGCGATCAGGCCACGAATGGCGTGGACTTAATGAAAATTTGTAGCGGAAGTCGCGTAGACTTCCGGTGATTTGCCAACAAAGCCGGAACTCTTGGCGAGTTCC
>QWOO01000013.1 GCA_003669615.1 Planctomycetota bacterium | reverse complement strand
TTGCCTGCCTCGCCTGGATCAGGCGCTGTCAGCATTGCTATCGGACCTCAAGCAGAGCGGGATGCTGGAAAACACATTGGTCGTTGTGACAGGCGAGTTTGGCCGCACGCCATATGTGTTGAAGCAGGACCCGCCTGGACGCCAGCATTGGCCTCAGTGTTTTTCCTCAATCATAGCGGGAGCGGGCATCGCCGGGGGCAAGGTCTACGGCAAGTCGAACAAGTTCGGAGAGCATCCTGTCAACAACCCCGTGCACCCCGAAGAACTCGCCGCGACCATTTACCATGCTCTCGACATTCCGATCAACAATCCCCAGGACGCCAGCAGCATTTCACGATCTCTGACCACAGGCAAACCGATCATGGATTTGTTCGGATAACGCGAGTCAGCTCACGCGGCTTTCGCAACACACGCCGCAGGGCACCAACAGCTGATAAAGTGATGAGCAATGCGGGTAAACTATCGGGGCTGGTGTTCCTGATCGAAGGTTCGTTTTGCTTTACCATGCCATTACTTTTCCAAATAGCCGTCACGGATTTCGTGCAGCTGGTTCCAGATCGCGGCGTCCCGAGCCTGGGGTGAGACACAGGCAAAGATAAAATTTCGGTCGTTGCTGGTCGTCCATGTCTGGATTTCGAGGTTCAGCGTTTGTGCCTTCTTTGTCGCGAATGGCTCGACCCACTCCAGAGTGCCTGTGTAAAGCACGGGCTTGACGTCAGTCTTTTCGTCAGAAGTAATCGTTGCATCGGATTTCACTCGCTGCAGTTCCATTGTGAATTTCGATGGATCGAGCTCCGGGGACTTACCGTTGAGGACGGCCTTGCACAGACCGCGGTAGTACTTCAGGAATTCCTCTTTAATAACCGCTTCGGTCAGTTGTGGCAGCGGTTCCAGTTCGAACACAAACGCATAACTGAAGAAAGTGTCGGACTCCGCCTTCATCATTCCAGGGGCGAACCGAATATGTTCGAATCCCTTCAGCTTCATATCCGGAGCAAATCCCGGCGGCAGTGAGATCGTTTCTCCGCCCCAATCTTTCGGAGCCGCCAGCTTCATCGCGGCTGGCTCATCAGCAACAACGGCCATCGAGGACATTAACAGACAGAACGCAAACTTTCGAAACATGGCAAACTTCCAGTCAGGGCTGAATGCCTTCAGCAAAATTCTGATCGATCGCTCACCACAGCTGGGTTCGCTGACGTTGCCCACTTCCGTAAGATGCGGGCAAGCGACTTGGAAATAAGTCGGACGGCGAACCGTGAGCAAAGTCGTGGCAGGGTACGGTAAGCGACGGCGGCACTCCTGTCACGCAGAGCAGCTTGTTTACGATTCGAGCCCGATGGGAATTGGTAAATCGAAATTGTTGACAGCCTGCTCACAAACCACGTTGCGATCCCGTTATGGAAGAACCAGTCCATGAAGATTCGAACTCTATTTGCAGCGTTCCTTGTCTGTCTGAGCCCTGCAACAGCCTTCAGTGACGACAACTGGCCTCAGTTTCGAGGACACGGTGGCCTGGGAATCGGCGGCGGTCATCCGCCGACCGAATGGAATACAGAAACGGACCACAACGTCGCCTGGAAGACGCCGATCCCGGGAATCGGGCACTCGTCGCCGATCGTCTGGGGTAATCGTATCTTTCTGACAACAGCAGTGAACTCGGACGCTGAAATTCCATCCGTTGAAACCGGATGGTCGGGCGGAGCCGGCGAATCCGCCTCCGATACCGGCGAATGGACCTGGCAGGTCATGTGTCTGCAACTCGAAACGGGGAAGCAACTGTGGGCCGAAGACGCTCATGTCGGTACACCGGCCGTCAAACGCCACTTGAAGGCGTCTCACGCCAACTGCACTCCCGCCACCGATGGTAAATCTGTCGTGGCATTTTTCGGTTCGGAGGGTCTTTACTGTTTTGACTTCGACGGGCGTCTGATCTGGAAACACGATTTTGGAAAACTTGTGTCTGGACCGTACGACGCTCCTGAACTGGAATGGGGCTTTGCCAGTTCCCCGATCATTCACAACGGCCTTGTGATTGTTCAATGCGACTGCCTGAATGCGAACTTTGTCGCCATTCTGGATCTGAAAACTGGTGAGGAGATTCGCCGCATAGACCGCGACGGAGAAGTTGCTACGTGGTCGACCCCACTGGTCGTGACGACGGACGGTCGATCGCAAATCGTCTGCAATGGTTATCGTCAGATGGCTGGATACGACCTGGAAACCGGCAGGGAACTCTGGCATCTTACTAATGGAGGCGACGTTCCGGTGCCCACACCATTGTTCTCTAAAGGCTTGATCTACCTGACAAACGGACACGGCCGCAGTCCGACATTTGCAATTCGTCCGACCGCCACGGGAGATCTGACTCCTGCCGATGATCAAACGGAAAACGCTGGCCTTGCCTGGTGGCAACCCAGCAACGGTTCGTACATGCCGACACCGCTGGTGAGAGACGAACTTCTTTACACATGCGATGACAACGGTCGTTTGACGGTGCAAAATGCCATGAGTGGAGAACTGATCTATCGTCATCGAATCGGCACCGGCAGTGCCACATACTCTGCCTCCGCAGTCTCGGCCGGCGCCTACCTTTACTTTGTCAGTGAAGAAGGTGAAGTCACCGTGGTTGAGACCGGAAGCGATTTCAAAACCGTCGCGACCAACAGCATAAAAGAATTCGTCATGGCAACTCCCGCAATTTCCGGCGACCGGCTCCTCATCCGCACGGTGCGGAATCTGTATTGCCTGAAGCCAGAAGACTAGTTGCCAATCGTTGCTTTCACCGGCACGGGGCAGGGGCGAGCGTGGTCGGCGTTGAGCTCCACTGGCTTCACGCCATTGGTGCACAGGTTTGGAGGAGAACCGCATCCTGACTCACGCGAGAATTTCAGGGATGACGTTTCCGTGAACGTCAGTCAGGCGATAGTCGCGGCCCTGATGGCGGTAGGTGAGTTGTTTGTGATTGATCCCCAGCAGATGCAGAACCGTGGCGTTGAGATCGTGGATGTGGACGGGATCTTTGACGATGTTGTATGAGTAATCATCGGTTTCGCCATAGACCATCCCTGGCTTCACACCGGCTCCCGCCATCCACATCGAAAAGCAACGCGGATGATGATCGCGCCCGTATTCCGTGGCCGTCAGAGTTCCCTGCGAATACACGCTGCGCCCGAATTCACCACCCCATACCACTAAAGTATCCTCCAGAAGTCCGCGTTGTTCAAGGTCCTGCACCAGCGCGGCAGAGGCCTGGTCGGTATCGTAGCATTGTGCTTTTATTCCGCTGGGGAGACTGCCATGCTGATCCCAGCCGCGGTGATACAGCTGCACAAATCGTACGCCACGCTCAGCCAGTCGCCGCGCCAGAATACAATTCGCAGCGAACGTGCCTGGCTTTGTTGACTCGGGACCGTACGCCTCGAATACGGACGCCGGCTCCTGAGAGAGATCCGTTAAATCCGGCACCGAACGCTGCATGCGAAAGGCCATTTCATACTGATCAATGCGGGCCTGGATTTCGGGATCGTGATAGTCTTCCAGCTTGATTTGATTCAACGCGGCCACATCATCAATCATGGCGCGACGACGTGCCGCAGTGATGCCGGGAGGATTCGAAAGAAACAGGACGGGATCTTTGCCCGGACTAAAGCGAACTCCCTGGTGCTTCGGCGACAGAAAGCCGGAGCCCCACATCCGCTCATGCAGCGGTTGAGCGTTGGTCGGCCCACTGGGGCGCGAGATCATCACGACAAACGTCGGGAGATTTTCGTTTTCTGAACCCAGACCGTAGGACAGCCATGCGCCCAGCGACGGTCTTCCGGCAATCTGATGTCCCGTCTGCAGCAGCGTCATCGCTGGATCGTGATTGATGGCCTCTGTATGCATCGAGCGAACCAGGCACATTCGATCGGCGATGCGAGCCGTATGTGGCAGGATTTCGCTCAGCCAGATTCCCGACTGCCCATGCTGTGCGAATCTGTAGATCGAAGGACAGACCGGAAATCGTGCCTGCCCGGCTGTCATTCCAGTGAGGCGCTGGCCCTGGCGTACGGAGTCCGGTAAATCCTTGTCGAACTGATCTTTCAGCAACGGCTTGTGATCAAACAACTCCAACTGAGACGGAGCACCCGCCTGAGTGAGCCAGATGATCCGTTTGGCTTTGGGATTCTGCTGAGGGAAGTCAGGAAGTCCGCTGTCTGCTCGCGTCATATTTGACAACAGTGTTGCCAGCGCGACGCCACCGATGCCAGTCGATGAACGACCGACAAACTGACGGCGAGTCACGTGATCAGGATTTGAAGATTCCATCGCGAGTGCTATTCCTTCATCACTGTTTCGTCGAGATTCAAAATCGTGCTGGCCACGCTTGTCAGGGCCGCTAATTCGACGGGATCAAAAGTTTCAGGCGATCGCGTAGCTCCCACCTTGAGCAGTTCGGCACCAGCCGCCGGATCAGATGCAAAGTCAGCTTTGGACCGTTCATACGCATTGACCAACACCGTGAGTTCGGCAGCCCTCGGAGTCCGCGACAGAACCAGGCGAAACCCGTAGCTCAACCGAGTTCCAATATCGGGGCCGGACTCAGTGAGGATCCGTCCGGCGAGGAACCGGGCTGCTTCCACATAGGTCGGATCGTTCATCAAATTCAGCGATTGCAGCGGCGTGTTTGTGCGAGGTCGTCGCAAGGTGCAGGCTTCACGAAAAGGTGAATCAAAGACCAGCATCGCCGGATTCGGGACCGACCGTTTCCAGTAGCTGTACATGCTGCGGCGATACAGGTCAGCACCAGATCCTTCGACATAGACATTCGTCCCGCTGCCAGCCGTCACTTGTTCGTACAGTCCAGCAGGATGATACGATTTGACAGAAGGTCCGCCGATTTTGGTGACGAGCAAACCGCTGGCTGACAGAGCCTGGTCCCGCAGGAATTCGGACTGCAAGCGAAATCGTGGCCCGCGAGCCAGAAGCCGATTGGCTGGATCTCGCTCATGCAACTCCGGTGTCACCCGTGAGCTTTGACGGTAGGTGGCGCTCGAGACCATCAACTTCAGCATGTGCTTAATATCCCAGTCGCTGCGAACGAACTCATCGGCCAGCCAGTCGAGCAGCTCGGGATGACTGGGCAGCTCGCCTTGAGTTCCGAAGTCTTCGGATGTCCGAACCAGCCCGACACCAAACAGCGACTGCCACAAACGATTGACCGTCACTCTTGCCGTGAGTGGATTCGCTGGATCAGTCAGCCACCTTGCCAATCCCAGTCGATTGCGAGGGAGATCCGCAGACATCGCTGGCAAGGTCGCTGGTGTATTCGCAATCACGGCCTCCCCGAGCTTGTTGTATTCGCCTCGGAGCAGGATATGGGTGACTCGTGGCGCTGGCAGTTCCTCCATCACCAGAGCCGTGGGAATCAACATCTCCGTATCGTCGATCAGTTTCGGCAGCCCGGCAATTCGCTCGGCCAGGGCCTTGCGTTCCGGATGAGTCGTCTGCTGATGCCTGACCAGCATTGCCTTTTCGGCGTCGGAACGACCGGCTGCTTCCTTCTTCAGAATCGCCACGATCTCGGCAGGCACTGCAGGAACTTCGGGCTTGGCAGGCTCTGCTGGCACTTCAGGCTCTGCGGTGGTTTTGGGCTCAGCAGGCACTTCAGAAACAGGAGCTGCGTCCGGCGTTGTAGCGGCAAGATCTGCGACCAACTTTTGCAGGCCAGCTTCCCACGCGGGATAGTCGGCCATCAAGCGGGCATCGATCTCTGCCAATGCCTTCGGCGCATCAGTCTGTTCATTCCGCAGCATCGCCAGTTTGGACTCCAGTTCCGGCGCGGACAATATCAGAAACGGCGGAGCGTTGCGGCGAAAGTTGGCGCCGTAGTTGCCGATCCCCTGTTCTGACACGTTGTGAAAGAAGGCATAGAGCCCGTAGAAATCTTTCTGAGTGAAGGGGTCAAACTTGTGGTCATGGCAGCGAGTGCAGTTGAATGTCTGCCCAAGCCAGACGGCAGCCGTCGTTTCGACTCGGTCTGCACAATACTCCGCCAAAAATTCTTCGGGAATGACACCACCTTCTTCATTCATCATATGATTACGGTGAAATCCAGTCGCGATCTTCTGAGAGACCGTGGCCTCGGGCAACAAATCTCCGGCGATCTGTTCCACCGTGAAATCGTCGAATTTCATGTTCGTGTTGAAGGCTTCGATCACCCAATCTCGCCAGGCATACATGTCGCGGTCACGATCGACCTGATAGCCGTTGGTATCTGCAAATCGAGCTGCATCGAGCCAATCGACGGCCATGCGCTCACCGTAGTGCGGGGAGTCAAGATACCGGTTGACCCATCGCCGATAAGTCTCGTCCATTCGAAATTTTGAGGCTCGTGTCGCTGCAGCGTCGTCCGGTGTTGCAGAGTTTTCAGGCATCCCCGCTGCGTTCATTTCAGCAACGAAACTGTCTACATCTACAGGCGTCGGCGGCAGGCCGGTGAGATCCAGAGACAAGCGACGAATGAGAGTCGCCAGTTCCGCTTCCGGTGCTGGATGCAGGCCCTCGCTTTCGATTCGAGCAAGAACAAAATGGTCGATTTCGTTGCGAGGCCATTCTGTTTGTTGAACGGTTGGTGGATCCCGTCGTATTGGCGCGATGAACGACCAGTGCGCTTCGTATTTCGCTCCCTCTTCGATCCAGCGCTGCAGCAAGTCCTTTTGCAGGGAGGTCAACGGCTTGTCGATTTCCGGAGGTGGCATCACAGTCTGCGCATCGGCAGAGAGAATGCGTTTTACCAGTTCGCTTGCATCTGATTTATTAGGGACAATTGCTGACGAACCGGATTCCGCTGGCGAGAGCGCGTGATCTCGCTGGTCCAGCCGCAATCCGCTCTTGCGAGCCGGGCCGTCAGGACCGTGACACTGGTAACAATGATTCGACAGGATCGGCCGAATGTCCCTGTTGAACTGCACCGGCTCGCCAGCGAACATTGACCGACTCATCACTCCGCTAAAAAGCAGGAGGACGATGGTCAATGAGAATCGCGTAATAAATTTCTTCAACATCGCAACGTTCTCGGAGGGACGCAGTTTCTTCAGCAACTGTCGCGGACTGTCTTCCAGACGCAGGCAAACGTCCAGTGCGTCGAGGAATCCAGAGTGCGCCCACCGGTTGGGCGGTAGATTAGTACTTTGCAGCTCACTCAATTGACAACCTCCTTGTCCCGCAGGAACTTCACTCCGCCTGATCACGCTTGACTCATCGGTGACAGACATCTCGTTGTTCAAGCTTTCGGCAGATCGGAATCTGTAATCATTCAACTTTCTCGCCAGGATCAAATAGACAGGAAGGCAGGGGCGGGGAGCCGGACTATTTCAAACAGTTCATTTGCGTGAATCAGTCCCGGTCGTAAAGGATCTCCTTTCCGCGAACGGAATCATCCACTTTGCCATTCGCGAAGACAGTCTGCCCCATCACCCAGGTCCGCACCGGCCAACCGTTCAGCGTTGAACCGTGCCATGGAGACCACTGACACTTTGTCAGCTGATTCTCGTTCAGAATTGTCTGAGACTTCTGCAGATCCACCAGGACCACGTCGGCGTCGTAGCCTTCGCGAATCGCCCCTTTGTTTTTCAGATTCCAGACGCGAGCTGGGCCTTCGCACATCCAGGCAACCACCTGGCTCAGCAAACAGCGGCCATGATGCACTTCATTCAGCATCAGGGCGAGCGAGTTCTCTACGGCGGGCAGACCTGAGGGCGATTTAGGATAGGGCTGCCGTTTCTCTTCCAGAGTATGCGGCGCGTGGTCAGTGGCGACTACTTCCAGAGTGCCATCCAGCAGACCACGCCAGACAGCTTCACAATCGGATTTGGATTTGATCGATGGATTCATCTGAATCAAAGTTCCCAGCCGGTCATAATCATCAATGCTGAAAAACAGATGATGGGGGCACGCCTCGCCGGTAATCAGGTCGCTGGTGGTCCGCAGGAATTCCACTTCTTCCGCAGTGGAAACATGCAGCACATGGAACCGATGACTGTGCCGCTCGGCCAGATCGACCGCGCGCATTGTCGCAATTAAAGCGGCCTTGCTGTCGCGGATCAGGCTATGATCATGGACCGAGGTTCCTCCGCCAAGCCGTGATGCGTTGGCTCGCACAGTGGATTCATCTTCGCAATGAGCACAGATCGGCAGAGTCGTCTCGGCGAAAATCCGTTCCAGCGCGTCCTGATTATCAACAAGCAGATCGCCGGTGCTGGACCCGATAAAGATTTTTATTCCCGGAGTTCTGTGGGCTGACTTCAGAACTTCCAGATTGTCCGGCGTGGCCA
>QWOO01000092.1 GCA_003669615.1 Planctomycetota bacterium | reverse complement strand
GTCGACGAATAATCGTACTCAGCATCGATCTGCTCATTCTTATACTTGCCCCCGGTCGACTGCTTCTGATTAGTATCTGCCGGGATATTTGTCGCAGCGCCGGGGACGCCCACGGGAGGTGCAGCGCCCGCATCCTGCTGACTTGAAACAATCGATTCTGTCCGTGTTGCCTTCTGCTCGGGATCAATCTTCGTGCCAACACGAGTCTGCTTCGTAAAGTCAATTTCGGCATTCACCTGCACCTTGGCCTGCACACCACTCGCCGTCGCCAGCAGTCGTTCAGCTTTATGGGAAAGGTCGGCCTCAACACGCTGGCGGTACTCGAGCTGCATTCCAAGATCACCGCTGATCCCTTCATGACTGCCGATTTGGCGACCGCTGGTGTCCGTCAAAATAATGTTGCTGTTCACAAGTCCGGGGACAGAACGAGCGACGACAGAAATGATCGTGTACGCTGTCTGAGGAGAAATCTGTGTGCGTGCCGCCGGCTGAATCACAACGGCCGCTGTCACAGGAGATTGCTCCACTGCAAAAGGACTTTGCTCCGGTCGACTGATGGAAACAGTGGCTGCCTGAATACCGTTGATCTGCAGGAGCGACTTCTCGACTCGCTTCTCCATCGCGGCTCGACGCCGATCGTCGATACTGCCCGCGTCCGACATGAACGGAATTGGGCTGCTGCCGGCCCCGTCCATATCGTCGTCGTCTTCAGTATCGATGACATCCTTCAAAGCAAGTCGCGCCGTAGCCACATCACTGCTGGCCACCGAAACGGCCGAACCCGAGAAATTCAGTTTGTATCCAATCTTGTCTGTATCCAGCAGGCCCACAATCTTGGCGGATTCGCTTGGCTTCAACTGACTGGCAATAACAACGTAGTCTGGCTGCGAGGCCCAGACCACTGTGCCCAGTACGGCTCCGATACAGGCCAATGCTGCGGCTGAAAAAGCGGTACGCTGAGACAGCGTCCAGCTTTCCCACAGCGTTATTGCCTGTTCTTTGAATGATAACCAGAATGCCATGATAAGACTTTCAACTGAACATTGACCCGCGGATCAGAATGAGCCAACCCTTTTCTGAGCCTTGACAGACAACTAGATCTGCATCCGCATGACTTCCTGATAGGAAGCGATCAGACGATTTCGAATTTCCATCATTAACCGAAACGCCAGGTCGGCTTTGGACGTTGCCAGCACAACATCATGGATGCTGTCGGTTTCGCCCGTAACCAGTTGTTCCACACCCAGTTCGGCTACCTGTTGTTGCTGATCGGTTTGCTGAACCAGGCCCTTGACCATGTCAGCAAATGCAACATCGCTGCCAGCGCCGCTCTTGACGTCTCGAGTGAGAAGATCGCCGCCGCTGATCAACTGCGTCTGTGGCAGACCGTTTGGTCCGTAAAGTGCCTGGAGTGACATCAGCGAAGACCTCGCAGAAGTCCCAGTGCCTGTTCGGCCATCTGGCGAAACGTTTCCATCGCCTTCAAGTTTGCTTCATACGCACGACTGGCAGTGACCAGGTCCACCATCTCACGCGAGAGGTTTACATTGGGCATGGCCACATGTCCGGTTTCATCAGCATCAGGATGGCCTGGATCGTAAATTTTTGGTCCAGGAGTGGTATCTGAAGAGATCCCAATGACCTTAACACCGCGCAGATCATCGACGCCATTCTTTCCAGGAGCCATCATCTGCGACATTGCCGCCGAGAACGTCACACTCTGTCGCTGATAAGGCCCACCTTCCGGCGTCGAAGTGGAATGAAGATTCGCGATATTATTGGCGGCCACTTCCATGCGAAGTCGCTCACCGGTCAGTCCGGATGCACTGATCTCCATGCCTGAAAGAATTTGACTCATGGACATTCGACGCCTCCTTTCAGTTAAAAATCACCAAGTCAGCTTCTGCAGAATTGAACCGGTTTACGAGCCCCCGATGGCCAAACGCATTTGTTCCAAATGACTGCCCAGCAGCTGAATGTAAGCCTGCTGCAACATCGCATTCTTATTGAGCTGCCCGATCTCTCGATCAACATCCACATTGTTACCATCCGCTCGCGATGTCAGTCCTTTGGTTTCTACCACGGATGGCGTCGCGGTCGTATGCGAGTTTCCTGACAACTCCTGTGCCAGCTGAGTCTCAAAATCCACGTCAAGCCGCCTGAAGTTGGGCGTATTGACGTTGGCCAGGTTGTTGCTGATCACGCGCTGACGCATGTCCGTCGCGGTGATCAGACGCCCAAGGAGGTCAAATTGGGGATTGAGAGACTGCATACGCTCGGCATCGGCAAAGTCTTGTTGGCCCCTTCAATCCGAATATTCGGCAAAGCTTCTCTGGCTTACCAGCTGTTGCATTTATGAAAGGACAACCTGGCATTCCGAGGGTAAACATGCGTCGTTGCTGAAAACATGAGCTGCCGTGCGAGGTAAGACTCAGCAACCTACCTGCAGCGGTGGGGAGTCCAGCGTCAAAGGTCTGTACAGCAATTGGTGGAAATGATGGCCGCCCGACTGCTGCCTGCACACGGTAACATGCAGTGTTAATTGCAGAATCCACCCTTAGGCGGGACGCTGCTCCTCGCCGACCCGGCAAAACTGATGCAATCAGAAAATTACCGACATGGAATGTCCGACTTTTTCTCCGGCTTGAATGACCGGCGGCAAGTCGGTCACTCAATGGGCGATGATCCGACTCGCATCTTTGACCTAGGGCACACTGCGCACACGATCTGAAACTGTTCCCGGAGCCACGCAAATGCTTAATCCAGAGCCCGCTCGTTGCCTCACAAGGCAAAGGCCATGGAAGCAGGGTCAAAAGAATACGCCAAATCTCTGACCCGTATCTTCCATCTCAACAGCGACCAGCATCCATGATCATTGACTTCTCTCAGTACTCAAGAATTCCTTCATTGCCCACTGTCGCGGTTGAGGTTCTGAGGTTATTTCATGACTCCAATAGTTCCAACGAGCAGCTGGTGTCTGTGATCCGCAAAGATCCGGCGATGGTCATGAAACTGCTGAAGGCTGCCAATTCCGCGAAGTACGCAGTCCGCGGTGAGATTACCGATCTCAATCGTGCTGTAATGATCATGGGAAGATCGGCTGCAGCACCACTGGTTCTCAGCTTCTCGCTCGCCAAACAGTCGATGGAAGTCTCCGCACATCAGGCGCATTACAAAAAATTCTGGACACGTTCTTTTGTTCAGGCGACGGCATCTGAAGTGATTGCCGCTCATTTCGGATCTGCGGCATTCCGTGCAGAATGCTATACCACCAGTATTCTGTCGGGTCTCGGTAAGCTTGCGATGCTGAAGGCAGAGCCTGACAAGTATCTGAACTGTCTTGCTCGGTCAGCCAGTGAAGGCATACCGCTGCCGCGAGTTGAACAGGAGGTGTTTGGTTTCAATCACTCCAAGCTGTCATCCATGCTGTTGCAACAGATGGGTCTTCCGGATCGTTGCCATGTTGCAATTCGCGGGATCAATGACAATCAAATCATGCCAGCGAAGGGCCGAGACACAGACCATCCTCTTTTGGAAGTCACACGGCTGGCGAATGCCATCGCAAGTCTTATTTGCGATGTAACCCCCGGTATCGCTCTGGTCCAGCTGGAAGAATCGCTGGCTGCGATCAAGTTTCCGACTCAAATGACTGCTCAGCAGATTGTCGAAAGCGTTCGTGATCATTTGGAGGCCTCAGCCCAGTTGTTCGATATCAATCCGGATCAACTTCCATCCGCAAGCGATTTGCTTGAGGAGGCACTCGACCAGCTTTCGCGTCTGGCCGACATGGCTTCAGAATCGAATCCTGCTCAAATGATTCCAGTCGAACTGCTCGAGGAGAACGGCCGCCTTAAACGTCGCGTCGCCGACCTGCTGCATGTTTCCCGAATTGACTCACTGACAGGGCTATGTAACCGCGCTTATCTGTTGCAGGAACTGGCCGAACGGGCGGCTCTTCACCGAGTCCGTGGACTGTCTCTCGGGATCGCGGTGATTGATATCGATCACTTCAAAAAGATCAACGACACATTTGGCCATCAGGCTGGAGACGTAGCTCTGAAGGCTGTGGCTGAAACTCTTCGTGATGCACTACGTGACACAGATATCATCGGACGATACGGCGGGGAAGAATTTGTCGCAATTCTTGAAGACTCCAATGCTGCAGGACTGGCCGTTGTTGGTGAACGATTGCGAAGCAAAGTGGAAAAAACCGTAGTGACTTTCGAAGGACGCATCATTCCTCTGACAGTCAGCGTCGGACTTGTCGAAGGCGCAGTGACCGGACCCGAACAGAGGTTTGGTGAGTTGCTGTTTGGAGCGGCCGACGCTGCCATGTACCGTGCAAAGAATTCCGGTCGCAATTGCTTTGTGGTCGACTCGATTCTTCAGGATGAGGATGGGGCCAGAAGCCTCGAGCGAAGCCGCTCCATGCCGCATCCGGAGCCAGCTTTACGCTGAATCACTGCCCAAACTTTTGCTCGTTGACAGCTATCTGAGATGCCACAGAGGCGTGTCATACCGTCACGCAAATCTGTGCATGGCGTGACGCCCCGTATCGCTCCGACACTGCGACCTCAATATACGACACATATTTTTCACGACCCCCATGAGCTCGCATCATGGTTGAATGGGTCTTGAAGTTAGGTCGTTTGTTTTCAAAGACCTGCCAATTCCACAACCGCTCGCCTCCTTTGACGGCGAGCGGCTGGGGATTGGGGACGGCCAGATGATGGGCGTCTTGTCTAACTGACAAAACGAGACGTCCAGGTTGCCCAACGTCGAGCGGTTTTCAGGGCATCCATGTCGGCAACGAGGCACAGGACTTGCTGAATGACGGAAGTCAGTTATATTCCCTATGGGACTCGGGGATTTGTCGATGAACAGACGGGTGCTTGTCGACTGAACCGTACCTGGTGGTCGTGGACCGCGACCCGGACCCAACTCCTGCAGTGCGTCTTGCAGCACAACTGGCGACCGCCCTTGATTCTCACGCATGTGAAATTCGGCTCCTGCATCTGGGCACCGCGGAAGAGTTACCGACAATCAAAATCCCCACAGAGACTCAACTGCAGTTCAAATGGGTAACTCGAACGGGACATGCTGTCCCCGGAATTCTGGAAGAGGCGCAGTCACAGCCCTCCGATCTCATCGCAATGGCCACATCCGGCCGACATGGTCTGCTGGACGCCATTCGCGGTTCGACTACAGAGCAGATCCTGGAAGAATCTCCATGCCCAATTCTCGCTGTTCATGCAACTGACAAATAGCCACTGCAAAAGGCGATGAAGGCGTGTGCCCTGCGCAAAGAACGTCTTTCCGTTTTGCATTCTCTTCTCAGCCAGCGCTGTCTGTATTCCATTCATCGCTAACTCGTCGCCCCCATGCGCTGATGTCCGGCGGAAACTATTCGAGGCACGGAACGCCAGGTGATCGATCATGGCGTCAGGCAGGACCGGACATGTGGGCGTTCTGCTCCGGTTGCCATTGAGTTCCGCCTGCGTTAAAAGATCGTGAGTGTGGCCGGGCCTGTTTGTCCGCAGCCACCAATTGACAATGAATGGGCGTCGGCCGATTGCATGAGGGGAAAAAATGTCAAAAACCATTTTAGCGATGCTTGCTTCACTGCTGGCTCTCGCAGGAATGGTCTTCGCATTGAGCCGAACTGATTCGCACAGTTTGCAGCCGTCCATCCAGCAGGGTATTTCGGCGACCACGTCGTCTCCTGTTGAAATTACAGTCTTCTGCGCAGCCAGCAATCAGGCTGTGATGGAAGAAATTCGCCGGGACTACGAAAAAGAGACCGGGCGAAAAGTCGTCATCCAATACGGTGCTTCTCAGACTTTGCTGTCCCAGATCGAAGTGACCGGGAGCGGAGACATTTTCCTGCCCGCCGACGACAGTTTTTTAACCATTGCTCGAGAGAAAAAACTGGTGGAGGAAGTACTGCCGGTGGCGACGATGCAGTGCGGAGTTGTCGTACTTAAAGGAAATCCAAAATCTATTCATCAATTGTCTGATCTGTTCAGCGATTCGGTTCGACTCGTGCAGGCCAACCCTGATGCTGCGGCCGTGGCAAAACTTACGAAGCGGATCACGACGGAACAAGCGCTTTGGGAACCATTGTCGCAGGCAACAGATGCGTTTCGTACAACGGTGAACGATGTGGCCAACGATGTCCTGGTAGGCTCCGCGGATGCCGGAATTGTGTACGATGCGATGTTGCACACGTATCCAAATCTCGAGTTCGTTGCAGTGCCTGAGTTGGCCACGGCAATATCGCAAGTTTCCGCCGGAGTAATCTCAGCGTCCAAACAGCCAGCGGCCGCGTTGCACTTCGCTCGATATCTTTCCGCCAAAGATCGCGGACTGCGTCATTATCAGGAACACGGCTTCCGTATCACGGGTGGAGACGAATGGCGCGACGTGCCGGAGTTGTCGATCTATGCCGGCTCAATGCTGCGTCCCGCGATTGAAGAAACCATTGTCGCGTTCGAGCAGCGCGAGGGCGTGCGAGTGTCAAGAGTTTATAACGGTTGTGGCATTCTCGTGGCGCAGATGAAGACCGGACTTTATCCGGATGCTTATTTTGCCTGTGACCTTGAGTTCATGAAGCAGGTTCAGAACTCTTTCCATTCTCCCGTCGCGGTTTCACAGAATGAACTGGTCATTCTTGTTCCCAAAGGAAATCCCAAAAGCATTGGATCGTTGAAGGATCTTACCCGAGAAGGGCTTCGAGTTGGGATCGGCCACGAAAAGCAGTGCGCGATGGGCTGGGTGACGCAGAACACATTCAAGGAAAGCGGGCTCCAGACAGAACTGATGTCCAATGTGACGGTGCAGACGCCAACTGGCGACATGCTGGTCAATCAGTTACGGACCGAGTCACTGGACGCGGCTGTGGCTTATCTGAGCAACGCTGCAGGGGCCTCTGACTTCCTCGACGCGGTACAAATTCAGGGGATAGAATGCACAACCGCGACGCAACCCTGGGCCATTGCCAAAGAGTCGAAGTGTCCGAATCTGGCCGGCCGACTGTTCAGTCATCTTACGTCTTCGCAAAGTCGTGAGATCTTTGTGGCGGAAGGATTTCAGTGGCAACTTTCTCCGTAGCACAATGGCTTCTCACCTGATGTTCCGTCCCGTCGTCGTGTGATTTCTTCGCGCAAGCTCTGTGGTCAAAAAGGCAAACTTCTGAAAACTAACCGTACCCGACTGCTGAGTGATGTTGTGTTCTTCCTTGTGATGGGAGGTCTATCGGCGTGCTTCATTTTGCTGATTGTCCTGCTGCTGGCGGCCGACCTGCTGTTCACATCGCCGGACGAATTTCTGAGTGCTCTCAAGAAGCCTGAAATCATTGCGGCAGTTCGACTGACTCTGCTAAGTTGTTCCGTAGCCGCCATCCTTTCGCTGTGGGTGGCGACTCCCCTGGGTTACCTGCTGTCGCGGTTTCGCTTCCCGGGTCGCAGTATCGTGGACACAATTGTTGATATCCCGATCGTCCTGCCGCCGCTTGTGCTCGGACTCAGTCTTCTCATTCTGTTTCATCAGCCGTTTCCACTTTTTCGCGGCCTTCTTCCGAACGCAGACGGTAAGCTGGAAACATGGATGCAGGAGGTGCTGGGTTTCCCGGTAACGTATCGATGGCGAGGTGTGATTCTTGCGC
Organism: Planctomycetota bacterium; assembly: GCA_003669615.1. GTDB lineage: Bacteria > Planctomycetota > Planctomycetia > Planctomycetales > Planctomycetaceae > SXXK01. Next base: position 670 of record QWOO01000092.1, on the reverse strand, counting down.
AATTCGCAGTCTCATGTGCATTTGCGATCCGCACAATGCGAGTTACGTTTGATCAAATTAATCCACGCGCTGAAGATGTGGCAAGAACTCTCGGATGCACGCGAGCTCAGGCATTTCTGACCGTCGCACTTCCTCAGGCATGGCGAGGTATGATCACGGCTGCCACGATTGCCTGGGCTCGAGCACTCGGGGAGTTCGGACCGATTCTGGTGTTTGCGGGTGCCACCCGATTCAGAACGGAGGTACTCTCGACGTCCGTATTTCTGGAACTGAGCGTGGGCCAGTTGGACGCTGCTGTAGCAGTGTCGTTGCTGATGGTCGCCATGGCCGTGATCGTCTTGTTACTGCTTCGCTGGATCGGAGCAGGATTATCATCATGATTGAACTAAAAAACATCACGATCCGTGTGGGCCAACTGCTGCTGGAGAACCTCTCATTTCGTGTCGAAACGGGACAGTATGCCGTTGTGATGGGAAAAACAGGCATTGGAAAAACAACCATCCTGGAATCGATCTGCGGACTGCGATCAGTACAGTCGGGAAGTATCCTGATCAACCAGGTGGATGTTACAAATTGGTCGCCTGCTGATCGAAATGTTGGCTATTCACCGCAGGATCTGGCACTGTTTCCCACGATGACTGTCCGCCAGCATCTGGAGTTCGCCCTGAAG
>QWOO01000251.1 GCA_003669615.1 Planctomycetota bacterium | reverse complement strand
TGCGACAGCGCTAACCAGCGATTCAGCGGCTTCGCATTCAGATCCAACGCGACAAAAGTAACGAAGCCGGCTCCCATACTCAGCCTGGAAACGAGCGGTCCGTTGATGGAGTTGACAGCGATTCGCGGCTGCACAGCGGCCAGCCGAACGATCGGCACGTTTTGTCGATTTGTCTGTAGCTGGCTGGCACCTGGCACATAGTTCTGCAGTGCTGTCAGGTCCTGCGTCTGGAGCAGCTCACTCTCAATTCCAAATTCCGGCTGCAACCATTGGCCCACCGGAGACTGCAGCAGCTGAGGCAGCGTCTCGCCACTGCTGACGATCAGCTGACCGCCGGTCATAACCCAGTTTTGCACAGCCTGAGTCTGCAACTCGGTCAGACTATAATCCGTCACCAGTAACAGCACATCGACCGCATCGAAGCCACGGCGACTTGTCGGCAGATCGGCGATTGTCTTCACGGACAGTACGGCTAAAGACTCACGCGAGGTATCCCCGGCTGTCAGTCGCCCGGCCAGTTCTTCCAGTCCCGCCGGTGCACCCACGGTCAAAAGGGTCAGCGATTGATGTCGCAGGAAGGTCATCTTCGACACGACGTCAGGAGATGTCTGCGAAGACAGATCCGCTGCCGGTGCATTGTCCGCCTTCGTCTTCGAACTGTATGGCCGGCTGGTCACCACGTGCTGCCAAATCGCAACGTCAGAAGCGTCCTGTATGCTTAAACGAATAATTCCATCCATGCGACCCGTCATCAATACGCCGCTCAGCGAAATGGACCCATTCGCGTCCGCTGTTCCGGCTGTCACGACGCTTTCACACTGGTCACCGCGGGGATCGCTGCTGGTGACGACAAGTCGAACTTCCTGAGTTGCGGCGAGCCCCTCGGCATGGACCATCACCGGCAGCCAATTGCCGACTCGACCAACTCCATTGAAGCCCAGGGACAACTTTGAAACCACGATGCTGCTGGCAGTTGTCTCCTGCCCCATTGCCAATCCCTCACAGATCAGCAATCCCGAAACAAGTCCGAACAGCAGACTGGCCCATCGACAAAACAGACGGCGGTAGTGGTGAATGAAGACGTTCATTGTTCTCTATATATAAAACTGAAGCAGTTCGAGTGTCAGCCGGAATGATGGATCGCAGCAGAATCCATTTGAATCGCTGGACGCCGATTGAACAACGGTTTGAGAGCCCTCGTACAAGCTTTTGGTCCAGATGACCGATTCGACACGGAAAATTCCGAGTCCCCGCAATCAGGCACCGTTCCAACTTCTGACAAGCTGAACTCCCTGGTAAAAAACAGTCGGCCTTCCGGTGAACAATCTGACCGAGACTTACTAACAGGTGCACGCAACATCCCCCGCAGAAGGATGATCAATCTGCATTGCACTACGTCACATCGGCCCGTTCTGCAAGAAATTCAGACAAATAACAATGAACAGCCGTTCCTTTGACCTTACGAATTCAGATTTCCCGCTTGATGTTGCCGATTTATCCTGATACCAAAGACCCCGGCGAGTTCTGATTTGAGGTATCTGGAGGTTTCCATGACGATTGCCAATCGGCTGAACAGCCGCAGTATTGCTGCGAACGCACCCGGCCCAACATCGCACTCACACGGTCTCGCCGGGCTTGGACAGTGGTTCGGCCCCACCAGTCAGCCCTTGCTTCAGGTCGGACGCAGACGTTGGATGCTTCAGGCGGGACTCGCCGGAATAGCAGGCCTGTCGCTGCCATCGCTTCTCCAATCACAAGCTTTGGGCGCAAACGAAAATGCCCCCAAACGCAAAGCCACTTCGGTTATCCAAATCTGGTTGTCTGGTGGTCCCAGCCAATTGGACATGTGGGACATGAAGCCCGAAATGCCTTCGGAGATCCGAGGCCCCTTCAAGCCCATTCTGACATCCGTGCCGGGGATCGAGATTTGCGAACATCTGCCTCTGCAGGCCGCCATGATGGACAAGTTCGCCATCATTCGCTCGATGGATGCCGGCGCCAGCAATCATACGCCCATTACGTTTCAGGCCGCCAATCCGAAAGCGCAGCGAGCGGAGATCGGACGACAGGGCGGCGGCTATCCGTCAATGGGTTCTGTCGCAGCAAAATTCTGCGGAGCCAATCAACCAGGCATGCCACCTTTCGTGGCGCTCGCGAACAGCATGGTTGCTGATGTTTACGGCGCAGGCGATCTTGGGCAACCCTATGAGCCGCTGGATGGCATGCGCGTCGATGGAAAATTCTCGATGCCCAAAGGTGTGGAAATTCCACGCCTTCAGGATCGCGATCAACTCCGTCGGGAACTGGACCTGTTTCGGCAACAGGTTGACACGTCTGTCAGCTTCCAGCAGCAGGATCGATACACACAGGAAGCCTACAATCTTGTGCTGGGCGGAACCGCTCAGAAGGCTTTCAATTTAAACGAAGAACCCGAAGACGTTCGCAATCGCTATGGACGCGATTCTTTCGGCGATAAAGCTCTGCTTAGCCGCCGTCTGGTTGAGGCAGGTGTAACATTCGTCACAATGAGCGACGCATGGGGCCATTGGGATCACCACGGCGACGAAGTCCAGTGGGGCGGCATCGCTAAAGGCCTCACTCCTATGCTGCCAGTACTGGATCGAGGCGTCACGGCGCTGATCAGCGACTTGGATGCTCGCGGTCTGCTGAAGACAACTCTAGTGCTGGTCATTGGAGAATTCGGGCGAAGCCCCGTGATGACAAAAACTGCCGGCCGCGATCACTGGCCGGGCGTAATGTCCTTTATGATGGCTGGCGGAGGCGTCAAAGGCGGACAAATCATTGGGGCAACCGATCGACGCGGCGGCTCCATCCAGGAACGACCGCTGGGCCCAGGCGACCTCGCCGCAACCGTCTTTAGTCACCTGGGCATTGATCCTTCCGGCCACTGGGTTAATCCTTCCGGCCGACCGACACCACTGGTAGAAACTGGACGACCAATTTCCGAACTGACCTGAGTCAACTTCGTGAGAGGGATTAAGAGCATTCGCCGGATCCGCAGACATCCATACTACGAATCGGCCGCTGTTTTGAAAGAGGCGAGACACAGGGCAACATTGCCGGTATTATGGCAGTCCTTTCATTTGCAGACGCATTTGCATTCCACCGTCTGAAACTGCCTGAAAACTTCCCGGAATATCGCCATGCAGATCGACTCTCAAGGGCAAAACTCGCTCCACGCTCTTCAGCACCTCGGCGTTGATCGTCGTCAAATGCTGGGTCGCTCCGCGATGGGCATCGGCAGTCTGGGACTGGCGCATATTCTGCAACAGAATGGTCACGCAATCGGTGCGGAAAGCGACCGCGGACCGCTCGATGGACGTGAGCCCCATTTTGCACCTCGCGCGAAACGGGTTGTGCATTTCTTTCTCAACGGTGGACCCTCGCACGTCGACACATTCGACCCCAAACCCCTGCTGCAAAAGTACGCCGGGCGACCCGTGGCCGATAATCTCCTGACGGAACGAAAAACGGGAGCCGCCTTTCCTTCGCCGTTCCGATTTCGCAAATATGGACAGTCCGGCATCGAGGTCAGCGAAATCTTCTCAAAGACAGCCGGACACATTGATGACATCGCAGTCGTTCGCTCCATGTATGCGCAGGTGCCCAATCATGAACCTTCGCTGATGCTGATGAATTGCGGTGATTCTGTTCAGCCAAGACCCAGCATGGGCGCATGGGTGCTGTATGGACTGGGCACGGACAACCAGAATTTGCCCGGCTTCGTTGCCATGTGCCCCGGCGGCTTGCCCATCAAGGATACAGAGAACTGGCAGTCCGCATTTTTGCCCGGCGCTTATCAGGGCACCTATGTCGATTCACAACACCAGGAACTCAGTAAGCTGATCGAGAATATTGAGCATCCACAAATTGCAACGACCGCTCAGCGCAGACAACTCAACTTGCTCGCCCGTATGAATGCAGAACACAGGGCAGGGCGGATGGATCAGCGACTGGATGCTCGAATTCAGTCGTTTGAACTGGCGTTCCGAATGCAGCAGGATGCGGCCGATGCATTTGATGTGACTCGAGAACCTGCCCACATCCACCAAATGTACGGAGATGGCGTTCATGCGCGTCAGACACTGATCGCACGGCGTCTGCTGGAACGTGGTGTTCGATATGTTCAGTTGTGGCATGGTGCCGGGCAACCGTGGGACAATCATGCGGGCCTCGAAGCGGCTCACCGCAATCTGGCCGGACAGATCGATCAGCCTATCGCCGCTCTGATCACGGATCTCAAGCAGCGAGGACTCTTCGAAGACACTCTCATCCTGTGGGGCGGAGAATTCGGCCGAACGCCGACCGTGGAGTTATCTGGCGACGGAAAACCTCAATCGGGACGAGACCATAACCACTGGGGCTTCAGTGTCTGGCTGGCCGGAGGCGGCATCAAGGGCGGAACAGTTTACGGAGCCACTGATGACATTGGGTTCAAAGCTGTTGATAAGCCTACGAGCATCCATGACCTGCATGCAACAATGCTGCACTGCCTCGGCTTCGACCACAAAAAACTAACCTTCCGTTATGCCGGTCGCGACTTCCGACTGACCGATGTGCATGGCAACGTGATTCAGGAAATTCTGGCCTGAGTTCCTCGGTGATTCGGAACACCCAACATTCTGAATCTTCGCGGCCATCGCGGATTCAAAGTCGACCAGAGACCTGAGCTTCACACCCTCGAGCCGCATTGATGAAAGCTCGGACCTTTTCAGAGCACTTGTGGCCCGGCGACTCTTCCACGCCACTCGCCGTATCGATGCCCCATGGCTTTGATGACGCAACAATGGCGCTGACGTTGTCTGCTGTCAGCCCGCCGGCCAAAATCAGCCGAGGCCTTTCGGAAGAGAAGTATCGCTGAACGACCCCGCCGTCCACCGTTGCCCCGGTCCCTCCAAACTCCCCCGGCACAAACGCGTCGAGCAAACAGGCAGCAAGCGGAATCGATTCACACAGGGCATCCAGTTCCGCCATGCATAGATTGACACGGTCGATGGACACACGCATGGCACGCACGATGGGCATCGAAGGCATTTGCCGATGGAATTGCGAGATCGCGGCGATGGATTCATCACCATGGAATTGAACTGCTGTCAGCTCCACCGCTTTCGCAATCTGAACGACTTCGTCGACCGATGAGTTTACAAATACGCCCACGATGTCGAGTGTCCCGCTCTCGGACGATCGCCCTTCCGAAAAAGCCTGCCGAGCCGCTTCAGCAAGGCTGAAAGCGAGATCTGCCGATACATATCGTTTTGAGCCACGAAAAAAATTCAAACCTATTGCCGAAGCCCCGGCTTCGACAGCAAACGCAGCATCTTCAGTTCGTGTGATGCCGCAGATTTTGATCCACATGTTCTTTTCCTGTTCATCAGGCCAGATCACTCAAAATCGCAAAAAGCTCAGTCGTCGATTTCCGGGATCGCGGCGTTGGGCAAAATCTCCTCGCCCTCCCAGCTGACGCGCCCGGTTTGAGAATCGTAGAGCAGGATTCGATCTCGACTTAGAGGAACGGGTTTCTTGTTCACGTTTGGAATCCATTTTCGATGGGCTTCAATCACTGCATCATGCTCAGCCACAGACGCCAGATTGGTCCACTCGTTAGGATCGGCCACCATGTCATACAACTCTTCAGATCCATCCGCATATCGAATGTAACGCCAGTCGCGTGAACGCACCGCATGATTGTCGTGGTTGTGAGTAGTGATGGCCGGCCAGGTTCGAGTCGCGGAAGGGTCCTCCAACTGAGGCCGGAGACTGTGCCCTTCAAGTGCGCCGGAGACGGGCAGTCCACATAGTTCTGAAAGAGTCGGATAAAGATCCAGCAGTTCTGCCGGTCCGGAACATCGGCCACCCGCAACAATCCCGGGCCCGGCAAAGATCAACGGAACACGAGTCGATCGCTCCCAAAGGGAATTTTTTCCGGTAATCCCCTTTTCCCCAAGGTGCCAACCATGGTCAGACCAGAGAACAACAATCGTATTAGCCGCATAAGGACTGGCCTCAAGACTCTGAAGAATCCTGCCCACTTGAGCATCTACAAAAGCGGTACTCGCCAAATAAGATCGAACCAAATTCTGCCATTGCTGTGATTCCCTGAGAAACTTGAGACGAGGCTCAGGCAGCTTCCAGTGCAGGTACCAGCTAAACCGCGGCGTGTCACTGCGATCCTGCTCGAGAACCGGCGGTAACTCCAGAGAATCGGCTGGAAACATGTCGTACCAGGACTGCGGGACATAGCAGGGCACATGAGGAAGGAAAAAACCGACGCTCAGGAAGAAAGGCTTTTCATGCGGTTGCTGCAGTTGCGACACCGCCCATGACGCCAGTTTATAGTCTCCCTTGTCCTCGTCTTTGTGCGGAAACGCCCCCCAGTCAACCAACGGATGCCCGCTGGGAGTTTTCACCAGCGGACTCGCGGGACGAGCACCAATATCAGGGGCAGGACCCACCTGATCAAATTCCTGGTCGGCAGCCCTGCGGCCATAACTTCCGTGGTAAATCTTCCCGGCCATCAGGGTCTCATAACCGTTCTGACGAAAATGCTGCGGCAATGAAACAACCGAACGAAGCTCGTCAACGTCTCGCAGATTTGGCGACAGACCATATACACCGGTGGAAGAAGGCCTGCGACTCGTGAGAACACTCACGCGAGACGGGTTGCAGAGAGGCGACTGGCAATGAGCGTTCAAAAAGACCACTCCGCGAGCTGCAAGGCAGTCTATATAAGGAGTCCTCGCCTGGGGATGCCCGGAAAGACAACCGAGCCAGTCATTTTGATCATCAATCGCAATCATCACCACATTGACAGGCGCACTGGCACTTGGCCCAGAAGCCAAGCACACGCCACAGAACGTCAATGAAAACGCAGATAAGCCAGGCAAGGCAAGCATCAACAGACGTACCATCGACTGAATGCCCAATGCGACAGAATGACGCCTGTCAGACAGAATTCGATTGAGCTTCAACATGGATTCACGAAACCACCCACCCTTCAACATCTTCAGATCCGTATCTCTATCGCCGCACCAAAACTCGCCTGCAAAGACACTCAGACAGAAGCAACTTCCCGTCGAGCCAACGTCTTAAGGAGCCAGGAAGCAATCACGTTAACAACCATGGGAACATTCCAGAAACTCGCTCAGCAGCAAAACCCAGCGAATTCACAGGGAAAACACCGTCTACAACCAATATCCAGTCGCTCGCCAGTTCTTCGCGGAAGCGGACTTCGCGATGCACCAGGGAAAAAAGAAGAACAGCCTCAACTGAAAGGAGCGATCGAACGATAAACTGGTGTCCTTCAAGCGAACCGGCTGAAAAGGATCGAAACCACCGCAGGAGATCAAACCCGCGGCCTGAGAAAAAGCAGTGAATCGGGCAAAAGCCCAGGAAATTGCGAAGCAGCACCTGAGTCACTGGACATGCGACTTAAGTGCTGCCAAAATATGTGCCCCCGAAAGAATCAATCTTCGGGGCGTATAGCTCAGTTGGTTAGAGCGCAGCTCTGATAAAGCTGAGGTCCGTGGTTCGAGTCCACGTACGCCCACTATGGCGACAGCGCCGGTGAATTTGAGGGGACGTAGCTCAACTGGGAGAGCGCTGCCCTTGCAAGGCAGAGGTTGTCGGTTCGATCCCGATCGTCTCCAATGATCTTCGGATCAAAAAGAAGTGGTTCAGAAAGTTTTAAACTTTGTTGAACCGAAGTGTTGACGAGAACTCAAACGCTCGATACACTTCCCCCTCCGCGGAAATGAGCCAAACGGCCAACTGACGCGGAACTGATCTTTGACAATTTAATGAAGTCTAAGTGGCATCTGTAAACGTTTTCACGAGAAGAGCAGTTGGTCGAAAGACTGGCTGATGTTTATCGTATTGTGTTGGCAGATCGTCAGGCAGAAGAAATTCTGGCTGTTGATCAATGTGGCCAAGCACATAAGGGCGTGTGGGGGATGTCTTGGCGCCAGAAGGCGATGAAGGGCGTGGAAGGCTGCGATAAGCCCGGGGAAGCTGTCAAACGAGCGTTGATCCCGGGATCCCTGAATGACCGTATGCTGAATACATAGGCATGCGGAGCGAACGTGGGGAACTGAAACATCTCAGTACCCATAGGAAGAGAAAGCAATAGCGACTTCCCTAGTAGCGGCGAGCGAAAAGGAATATAGCCCAAACCGTCGGCTTGTCCGGCGGGGTTGTGGGGCTCACATATGGAGTTACAAATCTGACGGTTAGAGGAATCTGCTGGAATGCGGAACCATAGAAGGTGAAAGTCCTGTAGTCAAAAACTGATCAGACTCCGTGAGATACCCCGAGTAGGGCCGG
>QWOO01000329.1 GCA_003669615.1 Planctomycetota bacterium | reverse complement strand
TGTGGATCAGCCGCTGACGGCCGGGAAGATTCGCAATTCCAATGAACCGATGTTGCTGGCTCAAATCGAAGCCAGCGGCGCGATTCCGATCTCGCTCGGGATCGCCCGAGACCACGAATCGGCGCTGCGGGCTGGTATTGAGGAAGGTCTTAAGCATGACTTCCTGCTGCTGACAGGAGGCGTGTCGGCCGGCATTCTCGATCTGGTGCCGAAGCAGTTGACGGCGGCTGGTGTAAAAGAATTATTTCACGGAGTTCATATGAAACCCGGGAAGCCTCTGTGGTTCGGCCAGCGAGATCGAGACGAAAGTCGATGCCTGGTGTTTGGTCTTCCGGGCAATCCCGTGAGCAGTCTGACGTGTTACGAACTTTTCGTGCGGCCGGCTGTAGTCAAACACAGCGGTGCCCGCATTCCAGCCTCGCATCTGATCGCGATTCTGACCGATCGAGTTTCCGTCAAAGGGAACAGGCCAGTGTATCAGCCTGTCTTTGTTTCACTGGAATCGGGCAGTCTGACTGCTCGGCCTGTGCCCTGGAGCGGCTCGTCGGATTTACGAGCAACGGTCGATGCCAATGGCATGGCACTCATGCTGCCCGATCGCAAATCCTATGAAACGGGCGACCGTGTCGACGTGTGGCTCTGGGGTGATCAGCGACTGATTTGAACGGCGGCACAAACTATTGCTGCAACGCGTTGCGGAGGTGACCGTTGCATTGTTTCAATTGCTCCCGCGCTGCCTCCGGCGTCAGTTTTCGATGATGAACGACGATAGCGGTCTTCACCTGATGACTGCATTCGCTGAGGAGTTTCTGAGCCGCCTCAGATGACAGACCGGTCAGATCGGACACGATTCGTTGCGACCGATCGCGAAGTTTTTCGTTGGAGGCTGTCAGATCGACCATAAGATTGCCAAACGTTTTTCCAATCCGGACCATGGCCCCGGTGGTCAGCATGTTCAGCACCATTTTTGTGGCGGTGCCTGCCTTCAAACGAGTCGACCCGGTGATCACTTCCGGCCCGACAACAGGTGCGATCATAATGTCCGACAAAGGGATCAGGGCCGATTCGTCATTGCAGGCAAAACCGATTGTGGTGGCTCCGACTTCACGAGCGAACTGAAGGCCGCCAAGGACGTACGGAGTTCTGCCGCTGGCCGCAATTCCCATGACGATGTCACGCGCTGTCAGTGAGATATTCTCCAGGTCTGCCCTGCCCTGCTCTGCGCGATCTTCGGCGCCTTCGATCGCTGATGTCAGGGCTGACGGTCCACCGGCAATCAATCCCACGACCATGCTGCGAGGAACGCTGAAGGTCGGAGGACATTCGCTGGCGTCCAGGACACCCAGACGGCCAGACGTGCCCGCGCCGATGTAGATCAGACGTCCTCCATTTCGAAATGCCTCCGCGACAACATCAATAGCCGCGGCGATTGATGTGGACTGCGTCCTGACCGCTGCCGCGACCATCGCGTCCTCGCTGTTCATCAGCTCCACGATTTGGAGCGCCGAGAGACTGTCGATCGTGCCCGACGCCGTGTTGCGTGCTTCGGTGGAAGCGGATGGAGGCAGAGGAACTTGCATGAAAAAAGGAATCTCTCTGAAGGAACTTGCGTGCTTTAAAAACTCAAAGTGCATTGACCTGTGGAAAACGGCTTGCAGCTGAAGAAGCCCTGACGAAACCGTAGCTGGACTCGTGAGAGTTCAGGCACCCGTCCGAATTCTCACGAATCCGGCTGCTTGTGCGTCGTTTTGTCAGGCATTCTAATCCACAAACAGAAATTCGTTCGAGCAGAGCAGCACCTGAGCCAGTTGTTCCAGCGGAGTTAACTCCTGCGTGGTATTTTTTGGGAAGTCGGCTTCCGAATTCCATGGACCCTGGGCGGCCGAAGTGCCGCCGGGCGTTAGCGAGCACTGCCACAAAAATTGATCCGTGTTCAGCACGTCACCAATGTCAACGACGAAGTCGATCGTGTCGCCCGCTTCCACCATTAGTGTCTCCACATTCATCGGAGCCGTTTGGTTGTGAGCTTTACCAGACGACAACAGCCCGACTCGCGAGCTGACAATAAATGCTCTCACGCCATCGCCCGGCACATGCTGGTGAATCAGTTCGGAAGCAATGCGGATCGTCATGGCGGTCGGAGCGGTCCATCTGCGGATGACAGCGTGCTGGCGATCATTCCCCGGATGTCCGCCGACAGCACTCAGCTGCACCCAGCCCAGTGGCCCATCTGGAAATGCGGGTCCACCCTGCCAGGCGGTTCCTGTGAAATGCGGCAAAGGAGTAAATGCAGGAACTCGCTGCGCGGCTTCGTCATAATTTCCGAATCCATAAGTCCAATTCACTGCCGTGAGCGACGGCTGTTCGGCCTTTGGCAGATCATGACGAACCAACTGCAGAGCTTCTTCCAGTTGCAGATCTGACGGCGTTCGCTGATAGACTCGTCTAAACATCTGACGCACCTGATCGGTCGGGTCAGCAGATTCGGAGACAGTTTTTGCCAGCTTTCGAGCACGTTCCAGCACGAGCGGATGATTCATCAGAAACAGCGCCTGCTGAGGCACGGTCGTTTCACTGCGCAATGGAATATGGAGGTCCGGGTTGGCGAAGTCGAACATTCGCAGTGTGCCCGGAAGGAACTGGCGATCGACAAGGCCGTAAATTGTGCGGCGTGTGGGAAATGGAGGCTTAAAGATGTCGGTCGGTTTGCCACCCAAAGCGAGATCCAGTTCGCCGGAAGCTGCCAGCAGAGAATCCCGCATCTCTTCAAATGACAAGCGGTGAGCATTCATACGCCAAAGCAGACGATTGGCCGGATCCAGCGTTTGCGCGTGAGTCAACAGGGCTGGATCTGTCGGGCCTGTGGACGACTGCCGGAACGCGGCCGACAACACGATCAGGCGATGCAGTTTCTTCAGGCTCCATCCGTCTGCGATGAATTTTGAAGTGAGCCAGTCGAGCAGCTCCGGATGGGAAGGAGGATCGGCTCGCAGTCCAAAGTCGCCAGGTGTGGCAACAAGTCCTGTGCCGAAATGATGAGTCCACACGCGGTTGACGATCACACGCGCTGTCAGTGGGTTCTGAGGATCGACGATCAACCGGGCCAGTTCCAGACGACCGCTGCCGTGTTCGAACGGCGTTCGATCCGGGCCTGAAAGAATCGAAAGAAACTGGCGAGGAACGTCGTCGCCTTTGTTGGCCGGATTGCCTCGTTTAAAAATGCGAGCTTCCACAGGAAATGCGCGATCCTGCATAATGACGGCGAATCGCGGCTGCGATCCTGCATTCAGGATGGCTCGATCGAGTTCGACCTGCTGCTTCCACAGTTCGTTACAGGTGCCGGAGTCGAAGTCATACTCTGTGTTCACGATCGGCTCGTCCGGAACACGGCACGGGCGTCCGGGAGCGTAGAGAACAGCTCGCAGCTGTTCATTGGTCGCGTCGTCAAGTTGTTCCGGCGCCGGCAGACCGGCGGCCGTAGCCTTAGCAATGGTGGTCTGCCATTCGGTATCGACTTCGCGAAAGACAGTCGCATACCGCTGAACAACTTCGGAAAAGGACACGGGCGGAGTCGCAAACGCGGCGGCGATACGAACATTCAGGCGGGTATCATCGTGCTCCAGCAAAGATCGACTGACCACCGAAGCCTGAGCCGAGAACTGTTCCGGCGGAATACTGCGGAAAGCATGCCATGCTGCAAAAACGGGGTCGCCGTTCTTCTCGGTATCTCGCAGGTAGTCACGCCATCGATGCACAAACGAAGGCAGCAGATCCGTGACTGCCAGAATCTGGTCAAAGCCTTCTTCCGGATACTTACCCGGCTCCAGTTGTGCCTGCAGATAGTCGCCAACCCGCGAACGGATTCGGGCTTCGGTGGTTGCACTTCGTTCCTTGTGAGTTGTCTGCATCGTGGCGATGCGAGCGTTGTAATCGTTTGTGAAAGCTTCATCCGTCGCGCCTTTCGCGGGCAGAGCCACAAGCTGTTCACGTGAGCTGTCAAACACGCCGTACAGAGAATAATAATCCGCGGTTGGGATGGGATCATATTTATGATCATGGCACCGCGCGCATCCCACCGTCAGTGACATCGTGCCACGGCAGACGACGTCAATACGGTCGTCAATAATGTCACGACGAACGCCCTGGAAACGGCGACCGATGGTCAAGAATCCCATGGCGGCCAAATCATCGTCCGCCCTGTCCTGCACCTGATCGGCCGCAATCTGAAGCAGCAGAAATCGATCGTAAGGCATGTCTGCATTCAAAGCATTCACGACCCAGTCGCGGTAGTTCCACGCGTGCACCCAGAACCGTTCTTCGCGACCGTATACGTATCCTTTGGTGTCAGAGTACCGAGCCACGTCGAGCCAGTGTCGGGCCCACTGCTGTCCAATCGCGGGAGATGCGAGAAGTCGATCGACCAGCTTTTCCTCGGCCGCAGGATCAGTGTCGTGGACAAAAGTTTCGACGTCTGAATCAGACGGCGGCAGTCCCGTCAGAGAATAGGAAACCCGTCGAATGAAGGTGTAGCGATCAACTTCCGGCGACATCTGAAGGTCGGCCGCTGCCAGCTTTTCGTGAATGAAATTGTCGATCGGGGTTCTGACGTCTTTTGAAGCTACGGAGGGTGGCAGATATTTGCCCAGTGGCTGAAATGCCCAATGCGATTTTTGACGAGTGATCTGCGCGGCGGTCATGGGCGCGGCGTTCGCTGGCCAGGGTGCGCCCAGTTCAACCCAGCGTGCCAGAAGCTGCTTCTGTTCATCGGCGAGCGGAGTTTCGGGCGGCATCTGCAGGTCGCCATCGTACTGCACGGCCTGCAAAAGACGGCTGGCTTTAGTATCACCGGGAATTAACGCGGCACCTGAGTCACCGCCCTTCAGCAGGGCCTCGCGGGAATCCAGACGCAGGCCGCCGGACGGCTTTTCCGCATTGTGACAATCGAGACATTTTTCACTCAGCAACGGCCGGATATGAGATTCAAAGAAGTGTTCCGCTTCATCCGCCTGAACAGAAACTCCATGAATAGAGAAAACCGCTGCCGTCAGCAATGCTATCTGCAGGGTCAGACGATCGACTAAGTCTTTTGGGAATTTGAAGTCCATGGATTCAGCCTTCATCGTCAACGGATTCTGTAGGAGACGGCCACGCATGTGCGATTACCGCGAGCCGCGTTCGGGTGCTGTGTGCACGGTCGGCAGTGGGAGGGAATATGTGGAGGACCGGTATTGTCACGGGAAATGACAGCCGTCTCAAGTGAGCATTAGCCGTCCACCACAGATCGTGCTCAAATTGTTGAGAAACAATTGTCGAGAATCTTTTTTAATAGCACAAAACATTGGCTGGAGGTCTGTGTGGATACGGAGGGTGCGGCGGTTGTTCGTCCCCGCAAAAATATCTGTCGGGATTCGCACAATGCTTGAGATGCCTGCGTTCCAGCGTCGCGGATATCCTCACCGATTTTTTTAAAACCAGCTATCCGCATCTGAAGGTTTCAGTGGCCCATACTCCGACACGCGAGATTGAATCGATTCGAGGGGGCGTTCATTGGGGTGAATCGAAACAAGCGGCCCGCCACTGTCGCACACCGGACTTCAGTCTGCTAGAACTCGAAATTGAACGACAACGACGAGGAGACTGAAACAGGATTTTTCGTTGTATTGATCGCCCTGCCCCGATTTCCTACCACAGTTACAATGGAGCTGAGAATGAGCGCCTTGGTTTATGTCATTCCCCTGATCGGCCTGATTGGCCTCGCTTTTAGTGCCTATCGATATCAGTGGGTTGCCAGCCAGGATGCGGGCACGGAAAAGATGACGGAGATTGCGGACCGAATTCGCAAGGGTTCGATGGCATTTCTGCGGGCCGAGTATTCCGTGATGTTTGGCTTCGTGCTCATCGTCACAGGGCTGATGTACTGGTCGGGCAGTTCGGAGGGCTCTCATCCGCTTGTCGCCCTGTCATTTGTGACCGGAGCCGTATTCTCTGGTCTCGCCGGATTCTTTGGGATGCGTATTGCGACGCTGGCCAATGTGCGGACGGCCAATGCCGCTCGCAAGGGACTGGCCCCGGCGTTGCTGATCGCCTTCGGTGGCGGATCTGTAATGGGTATGATTGTTGTGGGCCTCGGTGTTCTGGGCCTCGGCGGATTGTTTGCAATTTATCTGCAGGTTCTGGGATCAGAAATTGCCGACCTGCCTCGGGTGATCAATGTACTGACAGGCTTTTCGTTTGGTGCGTCGTCAGTTGCCTTGTTCGCGCGACTGGGTGGCGGAATTTATACGAAGGCGGCAGACGTCGGCGCTGACCTGGTCGGCAAAGTGGAAGCCGGGATCCCGGAAGATCATCCTCTGAACCCGGCCACGATCGCGGACAACGTCGGTGACAACGTCGGTGACGTCGCCGGCATGGGAGCGGACCTTTTCGAAAGTTACGTCGGCGCAATTATCGGCGCGATGGTTCTGGGAGCAGTCTTTGCTCCAATGGAACAGTTCTCCGGTTCGCTGGGCGGATTTAGTGCTGTGCTTTTGCCGTTGTTGTTGAGCGCGGCTGGTGTGCTGTCGTCCGTTTTCGGAACGTTCTTCGTCAAGGGCGATGAAAATGTCGATCCGCAGAAGGCGTTGAATCGCGGCGAGCTGATCGCGGCGGCGGCGATGCTGGGCGCCAGCTTCCTGATTATCAATATGTTGCTGCCGTCCAGCTGGACCGGTTTTGACGGATTCCTTTACACGCGTATGGGCGTCTTCTGGGCCTCGTTGATTGGACTTGTGGCCGGTATTCTGATTGGAGTCGTCACAGAGTACTACACAGGATCAGGCCGTCGTCCGGTGATGGACATTGTGGAACAGTCGGTGACGGGTGCGGCCACCAATGTGATTGCTGGACTTGGCGTGGGCATGCTGTCCACAGCGATCCCAATGCTGCTGATTGCCTTTGCGATTTTGGGTGCGCACGAAATGGCCGGACTGTATGGGATCGCCATTGCGGCCGTGGGCATGCTGTCCAACACAGGCATCCAGCTGGCTGTGGATGCGTATGGTCCTATCGCAGACAATGCCGGCGGGATCGCTCAGATGGCTGGACTTCCTAAAGACGTCCGAGCCCGAACTGATCAGCTGGACGCTGTGGGAAATACAACGGCTGCGATTGGAAAAGGCTTTGCCATCGGTTCAGCAGCACTTACCGCACTCGCACTTTTCAGCGCGTATATGACGACTGCTGGATTGAAGGTGATTGACGTGGCTCAGGCTCGAGTCATGTGTGGATTGTTCATCGGGGCGATGATGCCATTCTTGTTTTCCGCTCTTGCGATGAGAGCTGTCGGACGAGCGGCCACAAAGATGATCGAAGAAGTTCGTCGTCAGTTCCGTGATATCCCCGTGTTGAAGCAGGCGTTGGCGATCTGCCGAACTCGGGATGATATTCCGATGGAAGAATGGAGTTCTGAAGAACAGGCCATCATGCACAAGGCTATCTCAGAAGTGGACTGCGACCGATGTATCGCCATTTCCACTCGAGCTTCTCTGCGAGAAATGGTAGTGCCGGGCCTGTTGGCAATCTCGGGACCAATGCTTGTCGGATTTCTGGGCGGCGGTGAAATGCTGGGCGGACTACTCGCCGGCGTGACGGTCAGCGGCGTGATGCTGGCGATCTTCCAGTCCAATGCCGGGGGTGCGTGGGACAATGCGAAGAAGATGATCGAAGGCAGCGTGACGATCAACGGAGAATATTATGGCAAGGGCAGCACTGTTCATGCAGCGGCTGTTGTTGGCGATACGGTGGGCGATCCGTTCAAAGACACTTCCGGACCTTCTCTGAATATTCTGTTGAAGCTTGTGTCCATCGTCGCGCTGGTGATTGCACCGTGGATCGCAGTGAAGGCGGAAACGCAGACTCCGGTGCCATCGTCGGTTCCAGCCATTGTGGAACCGGCGGAGGCTGTAGTCGCTCCTTGAATGTTCGTCGCGAATTTTTACTGCGTGGCCGCGGCGGTTTTTTGAGATTGGGCACCCAATGATTCGCGTTCTCCTGATCTCGTGTGTGTTGTCGGCCACCTGCTTTTCATCCGGCGTTTTTCTTGCATTCGGTGCAGACGAGCCTGTGGTATCGCCTCTGACCGAGGATGAGCAGCAGGCGATGGATGGCGTGAAACAGTCGGAGGTGCTTTCGACTGTGGCATTCCTGGCTTCCGATGAGATGGCCGGGCGCAACACACCGTCACGAGAACTGGACATCGCGTCTGCTTACGTGGCGGCACGATTTCGAGGTGCCGGTCTGGAAGGACTGGGATCGGATTCAAGCTACTATCAAATTACTGAGCTGACTCAGTACCTGATTGCGC
>QWOO01000121.1 GCA_003669615.1 Planctomycetota bacterium | reverse complement strand
GAGCAGCGTTGTCGCCACCACTCCTCCTAAAAGTCCTTCCAGTGATTTATTTGGTGAGACTCGTGGAGTAATCTTTGTGCGTCCGAATCGACGGCCTGTCACCGCCTGTGCGATGTCATTCGTTTCCGTCAGCAGGATCAAATAAACCAACCAGCCAAAACGCCCGGTCCGGGGCTCTGCGGCCATCGGCAGATCCAGCAGCAGATACGCATGCGAAAGCGCGTAGGCGAACAACAGCAGTCCCCAGATCATTGCTGAAGTTGTGCGGATGTATCCGTCGACAACGCCTCGCCAGGCCCGCCAGCCTCCGACAACAACAAGGAAAACGGCAGGAGCCATTTCGGAGGCAAGCGCACTCTGCCCAAAAAGCATCAGCATGTAGTATGCAAAAAGAGATCCGTAAAGAATTAGCAGTCCCGAACGGCCGAGGGCCGAATACCCAATCAGCGCGGCAAGCTCTCGCAGGGCAAGCAGACCGGCGATTCCCAGCAGAATCCCGGCTCCGACTTTCCCGCAGATGATGGCTGTCGCCAGTAAAGAGGCGAGTATCCACCAGGTTCTTAAACTGCTCAGTCGTGACCTTGCCTGTTCCTCCGGCGCGCTCCGCAGCGCGACAATCCGCACAACTGTGCCAATACAGAGCGCTGCGAACACTGCCGCGATCGCCCAGATCAGTGCCGAATTGTGACCGAACATGCATGTCCCCCTGGAAGATAGCCGTCTTGCAGGAATGCAATCTGCGTACCGCGACTCAGTTGGCTATTGGGAGGGCAACTGGCAGGCATCAGCCAGATTCATCTTCTGGCAGGTCGAGGCGCAGTCTGATACAGCGTGCGGACAGCCATCCGCAGCAGCAGAGGAAGCAGCGGAGTTGCTGCCAAAGCTGCAATCAAAACAGGATCAAGCAACGACATGAAACCATCCGCGGCAATGACTTCCAGCGAGGGAACACGGGTGCCGGCAAGGACAAAAATCGTTGTGCCTGGCAGCAGTCCCACCTGAGTTGTCCACCAAAAGGTGCGTGCAGACACTACGTTGGTAGCCCCCGCACCATAATTCACAAAACTAAAAGGCGTGTGCAGCAGCCTTAGCATGAGGAGATAAAAGGCCGCGTCGCCGTCAAGCTTGTTTCGAAGCACAATCAGGTGAACTCCAAAACGCGACTCAATGGCTTCTCGAAACAGATATCGGCTGAAAAGAAACGTGGCCATGGCGGCAGACGTGAGAGACAACACAACCAGCAGCAGCCCACTCCAGAACCCAAACAACCAGCCAAAGATGACTGCTTTCCCGGAGATCCCCGGGACAAGTGACAAACCCGTGTAGATGCAAAATCCGATCAGCCATGCATGCCACGGTGACGTCCGCACATAATCACGCAGACTTGTTTCACGTTCCAGCAGCCACTCCATCGAAGCGTATCGCCACGCCAATAAACCCAGGGTCACTATGATGACAACGATGACCAGCGATGCGACAATACGTTGATGGATTCCTTTCATGTGGATTGTTCTCCCGCGAATGCGTGTGTCTGACGACCGAAGTGTAAACACAGCATTCTCTGAATCCGCCTGATTTTCTTGTTCAGCTGGAAAGTTCTGGTCCTGTGCCTGATTCCGAAGTCCCACAGCTCACGCTTCTGCAAATCTCAGACCTGCATTTCGGCCCACCCTATGTCGAGCGGGTGGGTGAAGCGGTGCTGAGAATTGCGCCGCATCTGAACCCCGATGCCATCATTGTGAGCGGTGATTTAACGCAGCGAGCGAAGCGCGAACAATTTGAGGCGGCGAAGGCGTTTTTGGCCCAACTGCCAGATGTTCCGCAACTGGTGATCCCAGGAAATCACGACGTTCCACTCTTTCGTCTTTATGAGCGAATGACGGATCCTCACGGGCTGTACAAGGAAATTATTGCTCCCGAGCTGAACCCTGTCCTGCGCATTCGATCTGCTGTAATTACGGGACTGGACTCCACAGCTCCCCACACAGCGATCAGCAACGGACGAATCTTCAAGTCACAGCTGGATAACTGTGCCCGCATTTTTCAGGAGGCCCCGGATGACGCCATCCGAATCGTGGTCGCTCATCACCACTTTGCACCAGCACCCGACTATCTGAAGGACAGCATCATGCCCAAAGCCAAACGCGCGATGGCACGGTTTGCCGACCTTCGCGTGGAACTGATTCTGGGCGGACACCTTCACCGAGCGTACGTCGGCAACTCTCTCGACTTCTATCCAGGCGCGCATCGGGATCGTGGCGTGATTATCGCACAGTGTGGCACTACGACTTCTCGACGCGGTCGAGGCAGAGAAGCCGAGAAAAATTCCCTGAACATCATCGAATTCAGAACCAACACCATTACCATTTCTCACTACATGTACTTTACGGAAAGTGATTCCTTTGAACCACTCAGCCAGCATCGCTTTCGACGCGGTAATCGTCCGCTGACAGAAGGCGCCACAGTGGTGCATTAAAAGAACGCCCGAGCGGGGACGCTGCCCGGGCATCGGCCGGTGTCAGCCAACTCAGCCTTCTCACGTGCTGATCACTTCTTGAACGCTGATTCCTGTCGCTGCTTTTGAAGTTCGTCAACTGCCTGACGGAGCCCTTGCAGCTCCTCCTTCAGCTTTTGATTCTCTGATCGAAGCTCACGGATCTCGCCACCCAGTTCGTGACCTCGCTCTTCTCCGCCAGCCATCTCCCGTTCCAGGCCCTCTCGCGCCGCATGGATTTCCCGCTCCAGCACCTCTGCTTTTTGCATCAGGTCATGAGCCATGTCGTGCATCTCTGCAGCTTTCAGGTTCTCCGCGGCAACTCGGATATGCCGAACTCGGCGATTGGCATGTTCCAGCTTTTCCACCTGGGCTCGAAACTTTTCCGGGAAACCGCGATGTTCCCCGCGTTTCAGAACCTCCATAAGTTTACGCTCGGTCTGCACCACCTGTGCACGAAGTTCGTCCCGCTCTCGCTCAGGCACTGAACCAGCCTCCGCAGTCTTCAGGGCCGATCGGAGATCTTCGAGTCGCTCATTCAGATGCTGAGCATCCGATCCATTTTCTCGCCTTGTTTGAGCTTCGTCCAGTTTCCTCTCCGGAAACTCTTGCTTCTCCAAAAGCTTCCTGGATTCCTTCAACAGATTTTCCGATTCAGCTTCAAAACCCTGCTTCGCCAACTCTGTGGCCTTGGCTCTGAGAAGGTTGGCTTGCTCCTCCCGTTCTCGTTGTTCATCCGCCGCAACGGATTGCCACAGGCATCCCACGGCCATTGCAGAAATAACGTATTTCAGAAAACAAGATTGCATCGGGCGTCTCCGGTAACAGGATCCAGTGGAAGCGAAGCACGAACGGTCGGAGTCAGATTCTATCTTCGAACTTCCGCTGCGAACACCCCTCAACTTCACGGCACACAGCATGAGCAGAGTCCTCTTGCAAATTGCAGCCAATCGCTCCACGAGTCAGGATCAGACGCGTTGCTAAAGGATTTAGCTGATCTCCACAAGTCGCGGGCCAAGAACTTCAAAACGCGGCTCGATACCCAGGCCAGGCAGGTCGCCCGCTTTCATGAATCCGTGCTCTCGCTGCGGTGCACCCGTTGCGTTGCTAACACTGACGTAGCTGTTGAAGTCGGTGCTGGTGAATCGAAATTCTTCCGGAGTACTGTGGGCCAGATGAGCAATCGCGGCCGTCGTAATGTCGCCGCCCCAACTGTCTTCCAATGTCATTGCAATTCCCATGGAAACGCACAGGTCGCGCACCTGCTTTGTTTTTGTGAGCCCGCCAAGCTTGCTGATTTTCAGATTGACAACATCCATTGCAAGATCGGCTTTCGCCCGCAGCAGCATTTCCAGACTGTCCACGTTTTCATCGAGAACAAACGGATGATCCGTATGACGCCGAACGGCCAGACATTCTTCATAGGTCAGACAGGGCTGTTCGATGTAGACGTCCACATCGCGAACCGCTCGCACAACTCGCATGGCTTCATGCTGAGTCCATCCGGTGTTGGCATCAGCCACCAGTCGGTCCGTGGCGCTCAACATTGCTCGAACAGCGTGAATGCGTTCGATGTCGGTATCCGGATCGCCGCCAACCTTCAGCTGAAATCGTGTGTAGCCAGCCGCTCGGTATCCGGCGACTTTGCGAGCCATCTCCTCGGCGGATTCCTGTGAGATCGCTCGATAAAGTCTGACACTTTCCCCAAAGCGGCCGCCCATCAGAACACAGACGGGCAGGGCAGTGGCTTTGCCCAGAATATCCCAGCAGGCGATATCAATTCCAGCCTTCACATACGCGTGCCCCTTTAGCGCCGCGTCCATGCGATGATTCAGTTTCGCCAGTTCGCGAGGATCATATCCCAGCAGGTGAGGCCCCAGTTCCTTCAGCCCCGCTCGCACGCCTTCCGCATAGGCGGGTAGATAAAAAGGCCCCAGTGGACAGACTTCGCTATATCCAACCAGCCCGCACTTTGTCTCAACCCCAACAATCGTGCTGTCGAAAACAGAGACCGACTTTCCGCCCGACCATTTGTACGTTCCCTCATGCAGAGGCAGTTCAACTCGATGTGCAAAAATGCGCGCAATTTCCATAAGAACATCACACTCGAAAAGTCTTGTCTTAACCGCCGAATCATTCCACGAGATTGCAGTGTAATGCAATCGTTCACATTTTCCTCTGATCTGACGTCGCCCTCGCATTTGGCGCCCGCCAACCTCGATTTCATTTGTGCGTTGCTGGGAACCAGACTTCCATGTCGATGGCGAAAATGGCCACATCAATCAATACGATCATTTTCTCGCCACAGTGCGCCACGCGTTTGCAGTTCAGGATATCGATGGTGACAAGCAACCGGATACTCTCACGCCGGCCGGCATCATCTGGATGCAGGGAGAAAGCGATGCCGGCGATAAAATGATCGCCCAGCGATATCAGGCGAATCTCAAAAGGATGATGGATCTGATCCACGCGGCACTGCGACTGGATTACGTCCGTGTTGTGATTGGTCGCATTTCAGATTCTGGAAAAGACGACTATCAAAAAGATCTGGCCGACGGCAAAGTCCTGGACTTCGGCGACACAGTTCACAGGGCTCAGGCGGATTTTGTAACTCAGGACGAAAACGCCGCTCTTGTTGAAACCACCGACGCGTACGGCTACTCAGACCCGTGGCATTATGATTCCCCCGGATACCTCGATCTGGGCCGCCAGTTTGCAGATGCGGTGCACAAGTGCCAGAACGAAGCGAAATAGGATCTGAAGCTCAAGTCGCGAGGTACGGACCAGATCCAAACGTTGGCCGCAGCGTATCGTAGAGAACTGAGATCTTCTGGTCTAAAAGGGTGACCTTTGAGGTGACACCAAAAAAAACGCTGGTCACCTTTTCAGGAAAACCAGCGTTTTTCAAAGGGGAGAGTGGGAGTCGAACCCACGCGTGACGGATTTGCAATCCGTTGCCTTAGCCACTTGGCTATCCCCCCAAATTTAGTATCACCCTGAGAAGGGCAACAAAACAGGTTAGCTGGGTCAAGATTGACGGCTCAACCAGATGTCAGTTTTGTATCGAATCTATCGTCAAATGGTCCACCTCTCTCCAGCCAATTCCTGGTAATTTTTCTGACCAGAGAATCCCGTGATTTGTCTTTTCTCTGCGACTCTTCCGTTTACAGAAGGCCAAACAGCTCATTTTAGAGGACATCCGGGATTCCTGAGGGTTCAGGAGGTCGGCAGTAGAAGCCGGTTTTCCTCATGCGTAGGATGAAACCTCTTCTGAGCCGATTCCGGCCCCCGGTAGTGGCATTGCAGAATCACAACGCCTGGCGGAACAAGCATTCCGCCTGAAGCACCACCATATTCAGATCTGGAAGGATAGATTTCGTGGCAGAATCCGAAGAACAACTCATTTCCATGGCCCGCGACGCCGTCAGCCAATGCAATTGGGTCGTAGGTGAGTGTGCAGCCAAATGGACTCAGCGGTACGCCCGAAATCGCACCGACGGAGATTTTGGCCAGATGGTTGGCCTGAGCGGCGATCAGATTTTTCAGCGTCGCAGGGTATGGGAGGCGTTTGGAAACACTTCTCAAAAATTCCAGGGTCTCAAATGGTCGTTCTTTTACGTTGCCCTGAACTGGGACGATGCAGAAGACTGTCTGTCATGGGCTCAGGAAGCTGATGCGACTGTTGCCGAGATGCGAGCCTGGCGAAGAGCTCAGCGTGGCGAAGATCTTTTTGCGGAGTCGTCCGAAGGATACTCAGAGTGGGCCGCGCCTCTGGGAGGTATCGACACATCGACAATCCCATTGTCGCGAGTCGTAGATCCTTCGCAGTTTACGCCCAGTGGTATGGGTGACCGGGCCAGTTTGGCAACCGCTGCCGCGGACCGAACGGGTACCGCAACGATGGACATGGTGGCTCGTGATTCAGGCGAAAGCTACGCGCCATTTCGAGCTGACGCTGCGGCGCCGGCCCCGAAGATTCGCGAAGAAGCTGGCAACAGTGACCGTCCAGAGCTGACACCCGATCAGTTCTGGAAAAGAGCCTCATCAATGCTCGACAAATTAAACAAGGCACTGACGCCTCACCTGCTGAAGGCACTTGATGATCAGCCAGAATCCATCAAAGAACGCATGAGAGATGCGTTGGCTGACATTCGGGAGAAAGTCGAAGGAAGTCTCGACTAGTTTCACGGCACACTCCCTCGGGCGATCGAAATACTCTTTCGTTTCGCCCGTTCATTTTCTTGCCCCAAAATCTATTCCTGCTGGAACATCAGGACAACTCGCCACTCGTGACTGTGTTGATTCCATGAATTCGTGAGACAGCTGTTGGGAACCAGATCAGACATGAGTAACGGATATCCGGAAGACTCACAGAATCACGGGAGTGGTGCCCGAACCAACAGCCGCCTTGTGCTCATCCTGACGGTGCTGGTGGCCGCCTTGCTGGTCAAGTCCCTCCTGGACACGTTCAGCAACCAGCCCGATTACACGTCACGAGCGATTACTCCTCGAGGCTCACTTGCAGAAGACGAAACGTCCACAATTCAAGTCTTTGAAAAGGCGGCTCCCTGTGTCGTCTATGTTCGCACCAAAGGCTACCAGCAGACGTTTGACGGTTCTGTGGCCACCCGTGAGCTTGCATCCGGAACAGGATTCATCTGGGACGAGGCCGGCCATGTTATCACCAATCTCCACGTCGTCCGGGATTCGCTGACTCCCCCCGGCTCACAACTGGAAGTGCAGCTGGCGGATGCAAGAGTCTTCGACGCTGAATTCATCGGGGCGGTTTCAAAACATGACATCGCGGTGTTGAGAATCCAGGCAGCGCCATCTCAGTTGTCTCCCATCACTCTGGGCTCATCAGAAGATCTGAAGGTTGGCCAAAAAGTACTCGCGATCGGCAATCCATTTGGCTTCGATCGAACCCTTTCCACCGGCGTAATTGGCGGCTTGAACCGCAGCGTGGCTACCGAAGAAGGTAACGTTCTCGCTGGTATGATTCAGACCGATGCAGCAATCAATCCGGGCAATTCCGGGGGCCCACTGCTGGACAGCGCGGGCCGTTTGATCGGCGTGAACACTGCGATCGTCAGCACTAGTGGTGCCTCCGCCGGACTTGGCTTTGCGGTGCCCGTGAACGATGTCAACCAGTCCGTCGGTCTCGTTCTTGAAGAATCAACCGGGGATCCAACTCCAACAATTGGCGTAGCCATTCTCGACAGCGAAACAGCCCTCGAAAACGGCATTCCGGAGGAGTTTCTTACTGGAGGGCTTGTTGTCCTGTCTGTATACCCGGGCTCTCCCGCGGAAAGCGCAGGAATGCAGGGATGTCGGCATCGTGGAAACTCCATTATTCTTGGAGATCAAATCACGGCCATCAATGGCGAACGTATCTCGACGTTTGAGGGACTCAAGATTTTTCTGAGTCAGCATAAACCGGGCGACATCATTGAACTTGAGGTGTATCGTGATTCCGCCAAAATCCAGATCAAATTACCGCTTGCGGCGCGGGCGCGACGCGTTTTGCTTTGATCCGAAGTTTGCCACGCGCGTCCACTGATTATGAATCTCTGATACAGAGACACTTGTTGAGACAGCCCCAGAACAGGAGGCTGCTTCAACATTCCTGTTGCATCTATTGAATGCCAACGATTTCCATTCGCAGCTTGCCGCGAGGAATGTCGACTTCCACTTTGTCACCGACCTTCAGCCCCAGCATCGCAGTCGCAATCGGGCTGCTGGTCAGAATTTTCATTACGTCGCCGTCGTAGTCTTCTTCACCAGGGCCGACAAGTTCATACGCTTCTTCGGAACCGTCGGACAGATCCTTGACCTTCACGGTAGCCCCGAAGACAACGGAATCCTTGGGCTTGTCATTTCGTT
>QWOO01000237.1 GCA_003669615.1 Planctomycetota bacterium | reverse complement strand
TGCTGCCTCAGTTTCCAGGACTTGACGGAGGCGGGTTTGGACACTGGGGGCAGAATCCTGAAGACGTCAGCTTTGACCACAGCCTGAATGAAGTCGACACCGGAAATGTCGTTTGTCAGCTGACACGCCATTTTGGTCAGACCACCTTCAAGGGCGTCAATGTGCTGGTTGATCCGGCATCGAATACGACCGTGCTTTACGATCCGGTGCGAATGACGTTTGTTGATGCCTGGCGAGGCGGTTTTGTGAAATGGGGCTTTGTTCGTTTTGGTTTGATGGGCGGAGTTGAACCAGCGGGCTCACGACTTGGCGACCTGAGTCAATCCGCATGGCAGTTACCCGATAACACTCCGCACCGCTATCATGGTTTTTATCGACACGGCCAGTCCGTAGCGTTTGTCAGTCAGCTTGGGGACGCAAAGATCTTTGACAGCATATCTGTCGTTCGGAATGATCTGGTCCGAACGCTCCAGGTGGAAGGCCAGCTGCCAAAATCGTTTCTGAAAATTGCAGTGCCACCAGCAGATGCTGTGGTGACGCAGAACCCGTCGGACCTCGCGCAACTGATCGCAGTTTCCCCGGATGGCCTGGCGATTCGACTGAGTCTTCCGTCCGACATCGAAGGCGTGAAGCTGGCAGTCGTCGAAGGAGCGATGGGGCTATCCTTCAGCGGAGCCAAACTCTCAAAGCCCGTTCAACTGCAGATTGCGTACGGCCCTGCGGAAAAGATGGAAGCGGCCCTTGGTCTGCCACAACCGACCGCTCCTTCGGTTGCCGATTTTCTCGCGGGCGGTACAGGACAATGGACAACGCGGCTCGCGGAAACTCAGGGAATTCTGGGTGATGAATCCGTTGGGATCGCGATCGACAGCATCACCCTTCCTCAAACCGCCGTCAATCCTTTCAAGTCGGCAATGCGAATTGGCGGCGTGGGATGTTTGAACGATGGGCGAGTCGTCGTGTCGACCCTGATGGGCGAAGTGTGGATTGTGGACGGCATTGATGACATGGCCACAAAGCCTCTTCGCTGGCAGCGCATTGCGGCGGGATTCTATCAGGCTCTGGGGATTGTGATTCAGAATGGAAATATTCTGGTCCTCGGGTCGGACCAGATTACTCGTCTTCACGACACAAACGGCGACGGAGAAACTGACTTCTACGAATGCGTCACCAACAATTTCCCAACGACCGGCGGTCATGACTTTTGCACGTCGCTGCAGCAGGACGACGCCGGCCATTTGTACTGGGCGATTTCCTCGGGAGACTTTGGCGTCGCTCGCATGGATTCTTCGGGAACCATTGAATCGCTGGGCAACGGCCTGCGCAATTCAAACGGGATTGGCGTGTCACATGACGGAAAAGTGGTGCTGGCCACGGTTCAGGAGGGCACTTGGACACCGGCTTCCGCGATCTTTGAAGTGCGGGATCACAGTTATCACGGGCTCAAAGGTCCGAAACCCGACCATGGCAAGTATGGCTACGACCTGCCACTGGTCTTCGTTCCGCGAGGCATCGACAATTCGTCGGGTGAAATCGGTTTTCTGCCCGTCGACAATCGTCTGGGAGCACTTAGCGGCGCCGCCGTGGGTACTTCGTATGGCACTTGTGAAACGTACCTTGTGTTGCGTGACGTCGTGAACGGGAAGGCGCAGGGAGCCATTGTGCCATTGCCGGGCGATTATCTCAGCGGCATTTGTCGAGTGGCCTTCAATTCGCATGATGGCGGAATGTATCTGGCCGGCACTGAGGGCTGGCAAAGCTACGCAGCGGAAGATGGATGTCTGCATCGAGTCCGCGTGACCGGGAAACCGCTGCCATTGCCGACTGCCATTGAAACGCACAACAATGGAGTCGTCGTGCGATTCAACGAAGCGATTGATCCTGCGTCCGTTACTCTGGAAAACACGTTTTGCCAGCAATGGAATTATCTGTACAGCGCGGGTTACGGCTCACCAGAATTCTCTGTGAAGGAGCCCGGAAGGCAGGGCCATGATCTGGTGGACGTGAAGTCCGTTCGTCTGCTTCCGGATGGACAGTCCATTTTTCTGGAGGTGCCGACGATGCATCCCGTGATGCAGTTTCATGTGCATCTTCGTCTGAAGACGGTTGCCGGGCATGCATTTTCGCCCGACGTGCTGGCATCCATTTACGAACTGCGTTCTGACTTCACGGAGTTTCCAGGATACGCTGCGATGGCGAAGCGACGAGCCCCGGATTTTCCGATCGCGGAAAAGTACGAGCAGGATCCACGCCTGGTGAAGCAGGAAAAATTCGGTACGGACTTCGGTTGGGTGTCGAGTTCTCTGAAGATCTCTGTTAGTGCTTCGGCGGGGCTGCAGTTTGAACCGCGCCAACTGCGAGTTGCTCCGGGAACTCGGGTCTCCCTGGCGTTTCGGAATGGTGATCCAAGTATGCCACACAACGTGGCTGTCGTGAAGGCCGACCATATCGACGAGTTTGGGGAACAGTCGATGCAGCTGGCCAGCAATCCGCGAGCCATCGCGACGCATTATGTTCCCAATGATCCGGCGGAGATTTGTTTTTCGCCAATTCTGCAGCCGGGTGACCAGTACACGCTGTTCTTCGAAGCGCCGAAAGAAGCGGGGGAATATCGGTTGGTCTGTACGTACCCCGGGCATTGGCGAGTCATGCAGGGGAGTCTGTTTGTGATTCCGGACGGTGAGCCTTTGCCGGAAATCGCCACTGCGTCTGTTCGAAAATTTGTCCAGCTGTGGAGTGTAGCTGAGCTGGCTGCCGACGCCGATTCGCTAGCCAGTCGATCATTCGAGCAGGGACAGAAAACTTTCGAGACAGCCGGTTGCAGCAAATGTCATAAGATGAACGACATCGGGACAGCTTTGGGACCGGATCTGACAAAAGTTTCCGAACGTTTTAAGGGTCAGAAGCTGCTGCAACAGATTCTGGAACCTTCAACCGAAATCAACAAGCAGTATCAAACGTGGGTCGCCGCGCTGCATGACGGACGTGTCATCGCCGGTCTGCTGCTGGAGCAGTCGGAAACAGCAGTCACTCTGCTGCCGAATCCGCTGAAGCAGGAGTCCAGAATCACTCTGTCGAGAAGTGATGTGGAGGAGTTTGACGCGTCTCCGATTTCAACGATGCCGATGAGTCTGCTGATCACATACAGTCGAGATGAGATTCTCGACCTGCTGGCGTTCATTCAATCCGGTGCGCAGCCTTCGAGTCCGCTGTTCGTTACTGGTTCGCTTCCGAAATAATGAACTGAAGTCGGACGGAAGTTAAGCAGCCGTTCACAAGAGAACGCGGTCGACGTCGTGCCCAGGTTCTCGTCGCGCAATTCGCGTCTGCGGTTGATTAACAGTACGAAAGCGAAGGACCTGTCCCAACGATCAATTTATCGCCAGGATCGAACTAACTGCGAAGCCCGGCGGCTTTCATTAGCGACGCAGTGCCGACAAAAGCGTTTCGGACCCATTCTTCGATCCGATCGGGTTCAGGCGAATATTCGAGCTCGATCGACATGGCTCCTGACATCTGAAGCTTCGCAATCTCATTCAGATACGGTTCGAAATCCACAACACCGAGTCCTGGTGGAAGATCGCCATGTCGTACTCCGTCACAGTCGGATATGTGCACATGGATCGCATGATTCTTCAGACGAGCGATCTCGGCCGCTTCGACGTGGGCAAGATGCAGATGTGAGATATCAATATTCGCGCATAGAGCCGGATGACGGGCTTCGCCGAGAAACCTGACCATCGTGTCGACGCTGTTCACAAGCGACAATGGGAACGGTTCCAGTTCCATTGCAATCTTCAGGCCAAGTGACTCCGCATACTCGGCCAGTCGAGTGCAGTTGGCGACACCGGTTGCCCATTGTTCGGCCGGTGGAATGACTTCCTGATTCCAGATGTATTCACCCAGCACCAGCAGCAGGTTTTCTGCTTCCAGTTCGTAGCAAAGATCCAGATATTTTCGACAGCGGTCCATGTGAAACCGCTGAACGGACGGATTAAAGTCGATCAGCCCGGTTGCCACACAACACACCGACACAATCGGCAGTTCAGCTTTCTCACATTCTCGCCGAATCAGCTTTCTCTCCCGAACATCGATATCCAAAGGGTCAGCGAAGATGTCAATGCAGTCAAAGCCAATCTCGCGCGTCTTCTGAATTCCCCACGCCGTATCGCGTCCCGCTTGTGCCCAGGCGCTGTTGATAAGTCCCAGTCGCATTGTTATTGAACTTTCGTCAAAGAGACTTTCAAACGCACGCATTGCCGGAGTCACAGTAGTCCAAAGGAACGCGGCCTGCGCGAAATTGCCGGAGTCATTTTACGGCAAGCGGTATCGAACGCACAGTGTGAGCGGGAAAGTCGTCGTCGCGGTGGGTCCATGCCGAATGACGTGGACTTAGCGTAGCGGAACTCGCCAGGAGTTCCGGCTTTCCTGGCAAATCACCGGAAGTCTACGCGACTTCCGCTACAAATTTTCCTTAAGTCCACGCCATTCGGGTGCATGCGGACGGTGTAGCAATTCGGGAGCTCGAACAAATACAATGCCGTCATGCCGGATCCGCCTCCTTCCAAACGTCGCCAGCGCATGACATCAAGTCCTGATGGCAGCACTTTTCTGCGCCCGGATGCCGGGGCGGGAGCGGTTGCGGCTGCCGTGACTCTCCCATCAGCCAGCGTTTCATCTTCGCACATTTCCTATGCTGAACTGCACTGCCGCACCAACTATTCGTTCCTCGAAGGCGCATCGCATGCCGACGAACTGGCCGCTCGCGCGCAGCAACTGGGACTGAATGCTCTCGCGGTGACCGACAGAAATTCGCTCGCCGGAGTCGTGCGTGCTCATGTTGCGGCAAAAGAGGTCGGTCTGAAGCTGTTAGTCGGTGCCGAAATTGTGCCAACCGACGGTCCGTCTGTCGTCCTGCTTTCGACGGACCGAGCTGCCTATGGACGCCTGTCGCGGCTGATCACTGTTGGCCGTCGGCGAGCACCCAAGGGAGAATGTCGTCTCACGATGAACGACATCGCCGAGCATTCGGAGGGCCTGCTGTGCTGCGTTCCACTGAGTACAGAATCTCGACTTCGATTTGAGAGACGATATCAGCCGGGTCTGTCGTGCGAAGTGACCAATCAGGAGCTGCTCCGGCTGAAGGAAATGTTTGGCGACCGTTGCTACGGATTGGCCGAACGGCACCGGGGACCCGATGATGAAGTTCGCCTGCAGCGCTGGTTGCAGCAGAGTGTCGCGTGCGGCGTTCCGCTGGCGGCCAGCAACGATGTTCATTACCACGTGGCCCGACGCCGCGCTCTGCACGATGTGGTCACTGCAATTCGCCACTCGACGGATTTGCAGTCGCTTGGCCACGAGCTGTTTCCGAACGGCGAGCGACATTTGAAATCCGGCGAAGAATTGACGGCACTGTTTGAGGGTCGACGTGATCTGATCGAACGCACCGTGGAGATTGCCGACCGTTGTTCGTTCTCTTTGGCCGAGCTGCGTTATGAGTATCCCGAGGAGCTTGTTCCCGCCGGCACAACGTCCATCGAGTATCTCACCGGTTTAACATGGAACGGTGCGAAGGGACGTTATCCGGACGGCGTTCCGGAGAAGGTTCGCAATCTGATTCAGCATGAACTCACGTTGATTGAAGAATTGCATTACGAAGCGTATTTCCTGACCGTTTACGATCTGGTCCGATTCGCGCGGGATCGAAAGATTCTTTGCCAGGGACGTGGATCTGCAGCAAACTCCGTAGTGTGCTACTGTCTCGGCATCACGTCGGTGGATCCGAGCCGCATCGATGTTCTGTTTGAGAGATTCATCAGTCGCGAACGCAACGAAGCGCCCGACATTGATGTGGATTTTGAACACGAGCGGCGTGAAGAAGTTCTGCAGTATCTGTTTGATCGCTACGGACGCGATCGAGCCGGTATGACGGGTGCCGTCATTACCTATCGGCCACGTTCTGCAATTCGTGATATCGGTCGCGCACTGGCGTTGTCGAACGACCGCATCGACAAGCTGGCCGGACAGATGGAACATGTGGACAGCGAAGAACAGTTTCCGGATCGCATGCGTGAAGGCGGGATCGATCCCGAATCGCTGCTCGGGCGTCGCATGCTGGAGCTGCTGAATGCTCTGCTGACATTTCCCCGTCATCTGTCGCAGCATTCGGGCGGAATGGTGATGTCTCGCGGGCTGCTGAGCGAACTGGTGCCCATTGAGAACGCGTCGATGCCGGGTCGAACTGTGATCCAGTGGGACAAAGATGATCTGGACGCTCTTGGCCTGTTGAAGGTCGACTGTCTGTCGCTGGGGATGCTGAGCTGCATTCGTCGCGCGTTTGATTTCATCCGTCAGCACCACAACCGAATCTTGACGCTGGCGAACGTGCCTTCGGAGGATTCTCAGGTCTATGACATGGTCTCGGCCGCCGACACCATCGGCGTGTTTCAGATTGAAAGCCGTGCTCAGATGAGCATGCTGCCTCGCCTGAAGCCTCACTGCTTTTACGATCTGGTGATAGAAACGGCAATTGTGCGCCCGGGTCCGATTCAGGGCGATATGGTGCATCCTTATTTACGAAGGCGGTCCGGCGAAGAACAGGTCGACTATCCGAATGCCGCTGTTCGTTCCGTGCTGCATAAGACGTTGGGTGTCCCCATTTTTCAGGAGCAGGCGATGCGGCTGGCGATTGTGGCCGCAGGCTTCACGCCAGGGGAAGCCGATCAGCTGCGGCGGGCGATGGGCGCATGGCGTAAGACAGGCGTGATTGCGAAGTTCCATGAGAAGCTGGTCGCCGGAATGATCGAACGAGGCTACGACAATGAGTTCGCTGAACGTCTCTTTAAACAGATCAGCGGCTTCGGAGAATACGGCTTTCCAGAATCACACGCGGCCAGTTTTGCGTTGCTGGTGTATGTGTCGTCCTGGATCAAGCGTTATCACCCGGCCGTGTTTGCTGCGGCACTGATTAACAGCCAGCCGATGGGCTTCTACGCGCCCGCTCAACTGGTACGAGATGCCCGCGAACACGGTGTCATCGTATTGCCGCCGGACGTAAACCACAGCGACTGGGACTGCACGCTGGAACCGCAGCCTGCAACCGCCGATCTTTCAAAAGTTCCGTTTCGGCATCGCGACGAAAAGCTGGCGTTGCGACTGGGATTTCGACTGCTGCGAGGTTTCTCGGAGGAGCACGCTCGTCAGATCGAATCTTCCAGAAAGCGCGGGCAGTTCGCATCGCTGGAAGAGTTCGGTCGTCGTACGCAACTGGGGCGAACAACGCTGCAGCTGTTGTCACGGGCGGATGCATTTGCGTCGCTGAAGATTGATCGTCGCGACGCTTACTGGCAATCGCTTCCCGCGCGAGAAAGTCTGCCGCTGTTTGATCATGCCGACGCCACTGCGGAAGATGAACCGGTCCCCGAGCTTCCACAAATGTCCGCGCAGGATGAAGTTGTGGAAGATTATTCGTCGGCCGGCCTGACGCTTCGAAAGCATCCCCTCAGCTTTCTGCGTGACAAGTTGATATCACTCCGGGTCGTTACGTCCGAACAGTTGAGCGAGCTGGAGCCCGATCGACGAGTGAAGGTGGCTGGCCTGGTGCTGATGCGGCAGCGTCCTTCGACAGCCAGCGGTATCACTTTTGTGACTCTGGAAGATGAAACCGGCGTGGCAAATCTTGTTGTGTATCCGTCAGTCTGGCAACACTTTCGTCAGACGGCGCGGTTCTCGACTGTGATGCTGGCCACAGGCCGACTGCAAAGAGAAGGCGATGTCATCCATGTGGTCTGCGAGCGTCTCGATGATGTCAGCGAGATGTTGCGGCAGATTGACGCAAAGCCACGGAACTTCCGATAAGTTCGGCGTCGTGGTTGTTTGAATTTCAAGAACGTCAACAAATGCTGGCCGACTCAGCCTTCTGGCGTCAATGGGCTTTGCTCTGTTCCCTCAAACTCAATCGGGAACGGCATCGGTGCGATGGAGGGAAACATCGGAAGGCTGCCTGCGGGCGATTTCGGCGGGATAGCGGTTTCGGCGGACAGCGGCACGATCACCAGCCAGCGGCGATCTTTCATCAGAATCTGCGCACGCAGCACTCGCGAAAATTCCGGAGTGATTCCGACCTCGCGGCCTCCGAAAATGGCATCACCGACAGCTCTTGCCGTCGGTTCAAAGCTGGTGGACGCAACGGCCATCGCATGTTGCACTTCATCGCTTGCCCAGTAATCGCTTAATGAACTGCGGAGTTTCTGATTGTTGACGACCGCTTCCTGCACCATCTGCCACACAATCGTTTGAAGTTCGCCATCGGTCGCCACGTTTCTGAGGTTTTCGCGAAGGACTGCTCGCACTTTTTCGTTACGACTGATCCTCCGCAGAATCCGTTCGGTCACTGCGACAAATTCTTCAGATCTGGATTCGAGC
>QWOO01000080.1 GCA_003669615.1 Planctomycetota bacterium | reverse complement strand
CCTAGACAGGTTTTCTGGCAAAAAGCATTCCCATGGCAGGGCGCTTAAAAACCCATTTGTCTAATAGTGCCCAGGGAATTACGGCGTATGTCAGCGCAGCCCCTAAAAGCCGATTGACCATCACACGCCATTGACCAGCGCCGTAAACACTTGTGGTTGAACTATTTGGAAACACACTCATTCCCACGCATGCGGCATTTGCTACCGTCGAATCGGCGGAAATCGTGATATCCTCGAATCCCACATCTCGACAGGCTCCAATAAATCCAATTTGTGACGGAATGTTTGTGTGTCTTGGCGCTTCCGTTGCGACTACCCAACGATTACCAAACAACTTTGCCTGAGTGCTGTCGGACAACGGGCAAACAGCAACGATCACTCCGCCGGGTTTCAAAAGTCGAAGGCAACTTCGGAAAACCTCCTCGACATCAACAACGTGTTCGATCACATAAAACGCCGTCACAATGTCGAAAGAATTCGCTTCATAGACTGTATTCAAAGTGGAGACATCGGCGACGTCAGCAGAAATGTGGTGACAATCCCTTAAGTAGCTTACGGACTCTTCAGAAAAATCACAGCCGTGTACTTCAAATCCTTCACGACGAAACTCCAATAGACGCAGCCCTCGTCCACATCCGATATCCAGCAAGCGTTTTCCGATTCCGTGCTTCCTGACGTAGTTGCTGACGATACGAGCTTGCGTTCTGTACGTGGGGCGAAAAAAAAGATGATATTCGAGGAACGCCAAAAGTCTGCTGAATCGACTCCTTGCACCCAATTCTGGAGCAAACGTATATATTGGCGGGTATAAGCTCGCCAAGTCTTCGGCTGTTGGCATCGGGTGAAGCATTGCAGAGCCACACTCATCGCAACGATAAAAATCCCATTCCCCCGAGACATACTGCAACCGATCCTGCACTTTCCGCAACCACAATGTCGCCTTACTTGCACCACAGTAGAGGCACTTGGCGACACTCTTTTCCGGCGATTGGGAGCACTTGGGATCTAGAAGTTGAGGCATGGAAAACCTAGTCGGAGACGGGGGGATCAAGGCAGATTGGAACCGGAAGTGCAGCAGAGGAGCGATTGCCCGGAATCTTCACCAAGCTGATCATGCCTTACGTTCCGGGGAACGAAAAGGAATAACCACACGTGTGATACGAATCAAGGAGTTTCTTGTGTTCGATTGGGGAGTTATTGTCAAATGTCTTATGAGTGTTTGGAACTGTATCGGGCTACGCGGCAACAGCCCTGGAACCAAATATTTCCATAGAAATGTGCACGGACCCTGGAGGCTTGTTTCGTACCGCTGCTCATTTATCGAGTCAGGATCATCCTCTTTAAATCCAGACTATGGGCTTTCAACAAGGCGTACATTTGTCGGGAAGACTTGTTTTTCTTTGTTTGGCATCGCCGCAGCAAAGATCCGGGTGTACCCAGACATGCTTGAACTTGGCCAACAATCAACGCCCACAACAAATTGCCTTTGCTGCCCGCCTGGCCTTTTCCCTTGCCGGAAACCACGGCATACGCCATCAGCAGATAGCGATAGCAACTGTAAATCGGCAAGCACAGCAAACTTCGCAGCGGCAACGTTTTCAGGGCACACAAATAATGATTTCGCTCAACGAGTTTCATTTTTGTTGGTGAATAGGCACCGGAACTTCCTGAATACTTGTGGTAGACAATCGCACGGGGTGACGACACCGCTTCCCAACCAGCCCAGCGTCCGCGCAGGCCCAGATCAGTGTCTTCACAGTAGGCAAAAAATCGTTCGTCAAAAAAACCCACATCCAACAGCATGCTCCTGCGATACAATGCTGCGCAACCACTTGGCACTAGAATCTCGTCCAGGTGATCGTACTGTCCCTGATCTTTTTCGGTACGACCACGCCCCTGTCCAATCCCGTCGGGACAAAGCACCAATCCGCCTACCGAATCAATTTCCTCGCGATCGTAGAAGTTCAGGATCTTAGGGGCGACCATTCCAATTTCAGGTCGGCGTTCTGCCGCCTGCACCAACTCTTCGAGGAATCGAGGATCTGCCTCAGTATCGTTGTTGAGCAGGACAATATATTTCCCCGTGGAGTGGCGGAAGCCTTCGTTGTTGCCGCCCGTAAAGCCCGTGTTGTGTTGCAACTTCACGCAGCGAATACTTGGACAGAGATCTTTTGCCCTTGCCAGCGAGTTGTCGTGCGATCCGTTGTCCACGAAGACGATCTCAAAATCCTGATAGGTTTGCCTTCCCAGCGAACCCAGACAGTCGTCCAGCAGTTCCTCTCCATTGTAATTGACGATGATCACGGAAACCGTTGGCATGAAGAGACTCAGGCTTGTTCGCAGGATGGTGTTGCATGCATCGTTCGCAACGCCATTGTCCACTCGCATTTTCGGACGGGCTATTGCAAAGAGATTTGATGCGATTGTCTTATACTATCGGGACGGCAGGTCATTCATTCCCGTTTGGCGAACCGTCGTATTGTCGAGAGTTGCGAGTCTGACTGCTGCTGGTGCTTCAGACTGGGAATTCGGTCTGAACACCCAGCGGCAACTGGCTGCGAAGTTGAAGGAGACTCCGGCGATGATTCCGATCGCGGCACCGATCGCCGGGTATCCGGCAATGAATCCGCTGAGTTCACAAAGCAGCACGGACGTGAGCCAGCTGATGGTGGCTCCGCCGAGTGAACTGGCGCAGAACCTGAGGTATTGGTGCGACATACCATCAGACTGACGATCACTGAATGTGAACCGCCGATTCCAGTAGAAGTTCCAGGTCATGGCCATCCAGATTGCAATTCCGCGAGCGGCTGGCAGAGGCAGGAACGGCAGGAACAAACAGAACGACGGGATATCGATGGCCGCACCCGTCGCCCCGACCATGAGGAACCTGGAAAACCGTGAGGAACGGGACAGTTTGTATTTTGCCAGTCGACACAAATGCTGCACGTAATACAGCTGCTCGCGAAAATTGAGTTTACTCTTTCCGTGCAGACGGTCGCTGAAGTGAATCGGTACCTCCTGCACGTTCGTGCAGCCACACTTCACAATGAGCTCGAGTCCAATCTTGTATCCAATCGCATTCAGTTTATCGGAGCTCGCGTAAGTGGTTTGCCGGATCGCGAAGAAGCCGGCCATCGGATCGCGGGCAGCTGTGAACGGTCTGGCGAGCAGCGTGGCAACTCGCGAATTCAGCCAGCGAAAGACGCCCCAGCTTTCGTCTGTCGAGGCGCCCGGCACATAACGACTGCCGATGACGAAATCGACCTCCGGGTTGTCCATCGCAGCGACCAGTTCGGGAACCTTTTCCGGTGGATGCGAAAGGTCGGCGTCCATGACCAGCAGGATTTTCCCGGTCGCCCGGTTCAGACCATAGATGACAGCACTGGAGAGTCCTCGTTCGGTAAGTCGCTGATACAACCTCACCGGGTATTGCCGCTGCAATTCGGAACAAACTTCCCGAGTACCGTCGGGGCTGTTGTCGTCGACAATAATGATCTCAGCCTGGATCCCCTGTGCCTTAAGCGCGGCGCAGAGACGCGGCACCAGCAGCGGGAGATTTTCGGCTTCGCAGTACGTCGGAATGATGACCGACAGGGTGGGGTCGGCGACAGTGTTTTTGCGTTGTTCGGTGATGCTCATGTTTCTCGCGACTGTGGTGGCAGTGATGCGGCAGCTAATGTGCCGGAAACGCGCGTTGCTTGTTCCGACCTCTACTGCTTCGCTGCAGCTTGCAGGTTCGGTGCCAATCGACAGGTTTGTCGCAAAATGGAGCCCTTCGGTAGTGGGTCAGTTTGACAAAAAAAAGATCTCACTCTACCCCGAGCGAAGTCTAAACCGCGTTCAGACTGAGAACCGGACTTTCCGGCGTCATGCTGACGGATGCCGCTCGCCAAAACCAGCAATGGACCGCCTTAGAAACAGGCCTGAATCAGCAGCCCGCTATTGTGCGGTTTGGGCCGGGGTTGCAGGCGTTGCCCTGATTTCCGACGGCAGAACGCCTTTCGTGGACAGATAGTCCCTCAATTCCAGAATGGGCGGCCCGCACAGCAGGATGAACACGGGCGGTGCGAGACACAGCACGACGGGAAAGAGCATCTTGACGGTCATCTTGTTGGCGTGCTCTTCGGCTCGATGACGTCGCGCCCGACGCACATTGTCCGCGTAATCCTTGACTGCCAGCGCGACATTGGTGCCCAGTCGTTCTGTATGTCCCACGATCGCTGACAATGACTTGATGTCCGGTACGTCGATCCGCTGAGCGAACTGTCGCAGCGCCTGTCGCATCGAGCCGGCTTCGGCTTGAACCCGAATGATGTCAAATTCACGGGCGACATCCGGATGAGAAAGGCCGAGTTCTTCGCCGACCCGCTGCAGTGAGTCACGCAGTGACACGCCTCCTGTCAGACACATGGCGGCGACGTCCAGAGCGTCGGGAAGTCCCTGCTGGATTCGCTGCACGCGGTCGCTGGCGAGTTTGTACAGGTACATTCGAGGCAGGCCGTAACAAATGATCAAGGCGAAGAGTGAAACTGACGCAATGATGAACAGTGCGTCAGGATTCTTTGCGGCGGCCACACCCGCGGCAAGAGCAACGCACATGATCGCCAGCAGCAGCCCATTTCTGGCGGCAAGATACTCGGTCATCGCATGTGGCCGGTAGTTTCCCGCCCGGCGCAGGTCGCGTTCAATTCCTACCAGCTCGACTTGCAGCTGCGGGACAGCGGCTGCCATGGTTCGCACAAAAGTACTCACCGGTCCCGGCTTCTGCGGCGTTCCGGGTGCTGTCTGACGGCGCAACGAAAGCGTGATCACAACCAGCACTGCGGCCAGTCCGAACAGGAAGAAACTCAGGATTGTAATGGCATTAACTGTCATCCGGGTAAGGCCCCTTCATCCGGCCTGTCGGCCACCTTCTCCCCCGATGTTCTGGGAGAAGGGGCTGTGTTAAAACTGTTTACTCTTATTCTCGTTTGTGTTGACAACTATAAACAATCGTGTTCACCTTTAGTAATTCACTTTCGTCAGTCCTGCGATCCAGGCCAGACCTACGATTTCGAGAATCACGCCTGTTGCGAACAGGATGCGCCCAAACGGGTCGTCGAAGAACGGCTGCATGTAATCTGTCTGCGTAAAGTACAGAAACATAAACAACATAGGACCGGCGGCGGCAATCATCCGGGCAGAAATCAGAGCCGAGCCGGTCGTTGCCCGCATCTGTCCCATGTAACTCAAACGGTCGCGGCTGACCCCGCTAAGTCGCTCCAGAGTCATCGCCAGATTTCCGCCGGACTTCCGGTGTACGGCGAGGATCGTCGCGAGGAGCCGCATATCGATCAGTTGAATCCGTCCGGTCAGCGATTGCATAGTGGCCGACACCGTTCGTCCCAGCGCCAGCTGTTGTGAGCACCAGCGGAATTCCGGACCAAGCGGTTCGGACATTTCTTCGCTCACGAGTGCAATGGCCTGTTCCAGATTCTCTCCTGCGTGAACAGCTCGTGCCATCAGATCGATCACGTCAGGCAGCTGCTGCTGAATCTCGCTCATTCGGCGTGTACGGCGCACCTGGAACCAGACAAGGGTCAGACACATCAGAAAGGCTGCGGCGGCGGCCATGGCAAGCGGGTTGTTTGTTACAACGAGCGTCGCACCTGCGGCGAGCAATCCACTGAACATAACCAGCAGTAATGCAGTCATCGGAGTCACTCCGAGACCGCACTCAGCGATCATTCGATTGAACCACTGATCAAATCGCCCAAGCACCGTTGCCGCAGGGGAATGATCGACTACGGTCTGCGCGCGACGGACATTGATCGCCGGTCGTCCTCCGGCAGGGGATGTGAAAAAAAGATCACGAATCACCATCGCCGCCGCAACAGATAACGCTGCGACAGCAAGGAAAACCGTGAGTAAGACAATTGGAATTGGCACGATGTCGGTCAGCCAGGTTAATGGAAATTGGAAATTTCTGACCCCTTTTTCGAAGGGCCAGAAGATACGCTATCAAGAGGCGTTCCCGGACAGGGAGGATTCCCACTCCACCGAACCAGACTTTTCGAAAATCTGTTCCGGCACGTGTACTCCTGCCTGACGAATGCGGTCCAGACAGACTGGCCGGTATCCGGTCGTGTAGAACTGCCCCTCTGCAACGCCTTCTTCGTTCACGCCGGTCTGGTGAAATCCAAAGATATCGTTGACTTTAAAAGACTCGCCGTCCGGACAGGAAATCTCCGATATCCGCACGACTCTTCGCAGCCCGCCCTTCATTCGTGCGGCATGCACCACGAGCCGGATTCCCGACCCGATGTACTGTCTGATCACAGGAATCGGCAGATCCAGTCCGCTCATCTTGACCATGATTTCCAGGCGAGCGAGCGCTTCGCGAGTGTCATTCGCGTGGATCGTGGACAGCGAACCTTCATGTCCGGTGTTCATCGCCTGTAACATATCCAGCGCCTCTGGGCCGCGAACTTCGCCGATCAGAATCCGGTCCGGCCGCATTCGCAGAGCGTTGCGAATCAGATCACGCTGAAGCACTTCGCCGCGGCCTTCGGTATTGGCCGGACGCGTTTCCATGCGTACGACATGCCGGTTTTGCAGTTGCAGTTCTGCAGAATCCTCAATGGTCACAATCCGTTCGCTGTCCGGTATACTCGAACTGAGAGCATTCAGCAGCGTTGTTTTGCCTGCCCCGGTGCCGCCTGAGATCAGAAAGCTGACTCGAGCTTCCACGGCCGCCGCCAGAAAATCAGTCATCGCTTTGCTGATCGAGCCACGGCGCAGCAGATCCTGGACTTCCAGCGGTTTTGCACCAAATCGTCGAATCGAGAGAACCGGTCCGTCGAGAGCCAGCGGCGGAATAACGGCATTGATGCGGGAGCCGTCGGGCAGCCGGGCATCGACCATCGGCGAGACTTCATCGATGCGGCGCCCCACGCGACTGGTGAGCCGCTGTATAATCCGCGTCACATGTTGCGCATCGGCAAAGATTACGTCGGTGATTTCGAGTCGTCCATGCCGCTCAATGTAAATTTCCTGCGGGCGGTTCACAAGTATGTCGCTGATCTCGGGATCGTTCATCAGCACTTCAAGCGGACCGAGCCCAAACACCTCATCCATGAGTTCAATGATCATGCGATCGCGGTCGACCGCCGCTATCTCATTCGCACGCTCAATGCAGATTTGCGAGGCCAGTGCACGGATTTCCACAGCAAATTCCGCATGGCTGATTTCACTGACAATCGAAAGGTTCAGTGAGTCTATCAGCTGTTCGTGAATTGACACCTTCGTTTTCTGAAACTCCAGTTCCTTCGTATTCACCTGGACACTGGGATCGTGACCGTTACGGAAAAACAAATCTGTGAAGACGGACTTCATGGGGTCAATCTGAAAGATAAAACAGTCTGCCAGGGGATCATTATAACGTGAGATAGTACGACGAATTGAGAGTGAAACAAGCACTATAATGTCGGGTCATAACTTCGGGTCATAACTTCGGGTCATAATGTCGGGTCATAATGTCGGGTCATAATGTCGGGTCATTTGGGCTTAAGGATGAGGACGTTGTCCGCTGGCCGCCCATAAAGATTTCGATCTTAGACTTCCCGTCCTGTGCAGGAGATGCAGACTGCTTTCGATTTCCCTGAGCAGGAGACCAGACAAAAACGCGGGAGGATTCTATCGCCGGGCTTCGCTGTCCGACCTGCGTTCCTTCATGCGGGGATCTGGACGAAGTCCTCCCACCGGCAACCAGTTCGACCGCCGCCGGACGGGACTTGACAGCTGCCGGTGTTCGGGTGTCTGTGGATGCCTGAGTGTCCGCCGTGATTTCAGGCACCTTTCCGGTGGATTCGACGGGCGTAGCGGTATCCTTTTGACTGAGCAGGGCTTCCAGCGATTCGACAATCCCTGTAAGTTTGTTGATCCGATTCACTGACTCTCGCAGCTCTGCTGGCGCAGTGCCCGATACTTCACTGCTCGGCAGCGGAGCCGTCATTTGAGTTGAAAGATTCTTCAGCGACTCTTCATTTCTTGCCTGCATTGCCAACATCCGCTGGTCGATGAGCTGCAGTGCGCGACTGACGTCCTCCTGCTGTTGCAGCCCCTTTGCCGGCGCCGGGCCTGTCATCTGCTCGGCATCACCGGTCAGCCCCTGGTTTTTGAGGCTCCCCGCGGATAATTTTTCCAACAACTGTTCTGAAAGTCGTGCAAGCGATCGCTCCTGATTCTCCTGAATGGACTGAACCCGCTGATCAATCTGCTGCAATGCAAGTTTCATATCCGTCTGCCGTGCATCGACAACATTGCTCGGGGTATTATGTGGAGAGGAAGCAGACTGCTGTATCGCCGTCGCAGCAGGTCTGCCTGCCGCCGGTCGTGCGCCTGTAGCCGCCGGTCGAGCTCCTGCAGCCGGTGGTCTGACTACAGCCGCTGGTCTGCCTGCAGCGGCTGGAGCGCCTGCATTCTGG